>JAYELX010000372.1:0-12519 GCA_034717875.1 Chloroflexota bacterium
GGATATAAAACAAGCGCAACTGGATCTTGTCGTCAGCGATATCGTCATGCCCAACATGAGCGGGATAGATTTATACAAGTTGGTTCAGGAGCGTTGGCCCGGTACCAAGATGTTTTTCATCACCGGTCATCCTCTCGAAGATAATACTCAGAAGCTATTATCGAAGGGAAAAATTGTGTGGCTTCAAAAACCATTCTCGGTACGGAAATTCCGACGGGCGATTTGTGATGTGTTCGAAGATGTATAATCCAGTTTGATGGATTGCATCCATTGAATCTGGCTGCGCACGCAAAGCGAGCGATCCCTGTGTAAACTTGCACACTTGCACAATCCCCAGATTTTATAGGGGGGCAAAGCAAAAAAGCGCAGCATAATTAATGTATTATGTGCAGCTACTGCCTCGTCAAGGATGAAATGATAGGCAAAAACCGTAGTTGCTCAAAATCAAGTTTTCATGCCTATGGCAGGTGCATTGCACTTTGGTAGTGCGTTGCACCTGTGAGACGGCAAATAAATGATGTTTTCTAGCGACCCGATGGGATGGTTCACGTGGCGCAAGAATTAGGTTTACACATGCTCCGCAGGGCAAAAACATGATCTTCAAAAACTTACTTCGCCGCAAAGGACGAACATTCCTGACCGTGCTTGGCATTAGCATTGGCGTGGCAGCCATTGTCGCTCTGGGCGCATTGGCCGATGGTATTCAAGCCGGGTACGATTCCTTTCTCACCGGCAGTCAGGCCGATCTTGTGCTCAGCCAACCTGATGCCATGGATGTCAGCCTGAGCGCAGTCGATGAAAGCATGGGCGCAGAACTAGCCACAATGTCCGAAGTGTCCGAAGTTAGCGGTATGCTTCAGGGCATGGTAAAAACCGAGAACATACCTTATTTTTTCATCTTTGGCTACCCAGAAGACAGTTTTATCCTCAATCGTTTCAAAATCGTCGCAGGGGTCCCGCTGGATAGCCGCGAGGCCCAACACAGCCACGGGAAACCATTATTGCTGGGAGCGACAGCGGCAGAATCTCTAGATAAAAAGACCGGCGACACAATCCGCCTGACCGATAGCGTTTTTCGGATTGTAGGCATTTATGAAACCGGCCAAACAATGGAAGACAGTGGCGCAATTCTTGGCATGAAAGATGCTCAGGAATTGCTCGGTCGGCCGCGGAAAGTCAGCGTATTTTATGTGCGTCTAAAAGATCAATCCCTAGCTGGGCGTCTCGAAGAACGCGCCGAACGTTTATGGCCCCATCTTCTCTTGAGCAGCACAGAAGCCTACGCCGATAAGCAAATCATAGGGAATTACATGCAAGGCTACGTGTGGGCCATCGCGGGATTGGCCATTGTCATCGGCGGCGTGGGCATGATGAATGCGCAATTAATGTCCGTCATGGAGCGCACCCGCGAGATTGGCGTGCTGCGATCCGTAGGGTGGAAGAGATGGCGCATTATGAGGATGATAATCGGCGAGTCGCTTTTATTGGGCCTACTTGGGGGCGTGATTGGCCTGGGGCTGGGGTGGTTGATGTTGGCAGCGACATCAGATTACACTAGCTTCTTTGGGACCACCACCGCAAATATCAGCCCGGCGATAATAAAACAAGCTGCCATCACTGTGGTAGCCCTCGGTCTTGTTGGCGGGACCTATCCGGCCTGGCGGGCATCACGCTTACTGCCCGTGGAAGCCCTTCGTTATGAAGGAGGTAGCGCGGGAAAAGTTCGCCGCCTGCCGATTGGAGGCATGGCCATCCAAAGCCTGTGGCAGCGCACATCCCGAACGCTATTAGCCCTGGGCGCCATTGGCATTACAGTTGGAGGCATCATGGCATTAGAAGCAGTCGTCCGCGGAATGACCGATGTCATTGGCGGAATGGGCGGAGATGCCGAGATCATGATCCGTCAGGCCGGCATTGCCGATACGGGTTACAGCACCATCGACGAACGGATCGGAGACAAGATCGCCGTCTTGCCCGAAGTACAAAACGTCAGCGGGATGGCATTTACGGCCACTGTCCTGCCTGATGCCGGCGCGTTCTTTATTTTACAGGGGCTTGCGCCGAACGAATACCGCATCCAACGGCTTAACGTCGTGGAGGGAAAGCGTTTAACCAGCAATCACCAGATATTGTTGGGGCGGATGATGGCCGAAGCTATGAGCAAAAATGTCGGCGACATTATCGAGATAAGCGCTTCGCGCTTCAGTGTGATTGGAATTTTCGAAAGCAGTTCCAGCTGGATGGAGATGGGAGGCGTGATCACCTTGCGAGACGCTCAGACCTTCGCCGGCAAACCGCGCAAGGTAGGCATGTACATGGTCAAAGTGCACGACCCATCGCAAGCTGAAGCAATCGTAGAGATGATCAACACAAATTTCCCTGAAGTTCACGCTGCCCTGACCGGCGAATTTGCCGAACAGATGCCCGACATGGAAAGCATGGACGCAATGATGGCCGCGATCTCGTTTTTAGCCATTTTCGTCGGCGGCGTTGGTGTGATGAACACCATGCTCATGGCCGTGTTGGAACGCACTCGAGAAATTGGCGTCTTGCGTGCGCTCGGTTGGCGGCGTTATCGGATCCTCAGCATGATTATGAAAGAATCTGCGCTGTTGGGTTTATTCGGCGGCGTAACCGGCATTGGCGTTGCCTTTGGATTAGGCTATCTTTTTAGCCACGCGCCCATGATAGGCAGCATGCTAACCCCCGTGTGGGAGCTAGATATCTTCGTCCGAGCAATAATCATCGCTCTTATTTTAGGATTACTTGGTGGAATTTACCCCGCTTTACGTGCTACCCGCTTGCAGCCCGTGGAAGCTTTGAGATATGAATAGCGAACAAAGACTCACCTAGGAGAAAATTATGTCCAAAAAAATAATTATTCAGTCCCCTTGTCATCGCCCTCGCTTTGCGTGCAGAGCAAACCATCTCCCTCATCCTCACTCTAGCTTTCTCCCTCACCCTAGCCCTTTCCCTCACCCTAGCCCTCTCCCAAAGGGAGAGGGGACAGCTTCCTCTCCCTTTGGGGGAGGATTGAGGTGGGGGAGTAAACGGTTATCCAAAAAATTATTTATAACCCTAATGCTTGGATTGTTCTTGCTCACCGCCTGCAGCAGCCTGCCAGGTCAAGCAGAAGCCACACCCACGCCAACCCCCCTGATAGATGACTATACCCCCGTGGTCAGTGCGACGGGCAAAATCATCCCTGAGGAGTTTGCCACATTGAGCATGAAAACTTCGGGCATCGCCGCGGAGATTCTCGTCAGTGAGGATGATGTTGTTAACTCCGGGCAGATTCTCGTGCGCCTGGAGGGAACCGAAACCCTGGAAGCAGCTATTTCCGCAGCCCGGTTCGAAGTGGTTTCCGCTCAACAAGCATTGGATTCCCTTTATGACGACCCCGAAGTCACTCTGGCTCGAAAGCAGCAAGCCATCGTAGAAGCGCAAAAAGAAATCGACGATGCTCAACGTCGTCTCACCAATTACGCCCTCACCGCGCCTCAAACTGATATCGACCAGGCCTATGCCAACATGATTCTGGCTCAAGATAAACTCGAAGATGCTCAGGAAGATTTCGAGGAGTATGAAAACAAACCAGAAGACAATCTCCAACGAGCTGCTTATCTCAGCAAAAAAGCCCAAGCTCAGGATAATTACGACGATGCAGTCCGGCACTATAATGCCCTCTCATCCAATACGGGTGACGAACTCGATGTGGCAGAAGCAGAAGCAGATCTGGCTATGGCCCAAGCGCAATTGGAAGCAGCCCAACGCGATTACGAAATTCTGCAGCAAGGGCCTGATCCCGACGATGTCGAAGTTGCCGAGGCCCGTTTGGAAAATGCACAATCGCAATTAGATGCCGCAGAATCTGCTTTAGAGTACCTGGAGTTGAAAGCCCCCTTCAATGGCACTATCGGCGATTTGTATATCCACACTGGGGAATGGGTGACGATTGGTCAACCTGTGTTGTTGCTTGCTGATTTGAATCGCATGCAAATAGAAACCACGGATCTCAATGAGATCGATGTGGCCCGAATTACAATCGGCGATTCGGCCATAGTAACCTTCGATGCCTTGCCGGACGTTGAGATACAGGGTACAGTCACACGCATCGCCCCAAAAGATGCCGAAGGCTCCGGCGTCAACTATCCCGTTATACTGGAACTTGACGAAATTCCAGCAGGCCTACGCTGGGGCATGACCACCTTTGTCGATATCGAGGTAAACGAATAACCCACTTGCACACTTGCAACCTGCACACCTGGCTCGTTCCATTGCTCCGCGGTGGAATGCCTGCGAAGACGTTCTACGTCTCAGAGTGGAGCGCAGAGCGCATAAGCGGTAGGTTACGACGCAGGAGCATCGTAACCAGAGCAAGGTCATCACTTACTATTTAGCCACCGTCCAAACTTTTAACTTGCACACTTGCAACTTGCACACTTGCAACTTGCACACTTGCAACTTGCACACTTGCAACTTGCACAATGAGGCAACCGATGACAGAAAACCACCCTTTGGTCGAAACCCGCAACCTGACCCGCATTTACGGCGACGGCGAAGAAATCCGCGCCCTCAATGGCGTTGATTTGCAAATTGAGCGTGGCGAGTTGGTCACCGTGATGGGACCGAGCGGAAGCGGGAAGAGCACCTTACTTAATATGATCGGCGCATTGGACAAGCCCACACAAGGACAAGTTTTCGTGGATGGTCAAGACTTGGCCAAAATCCGAAAAAAGGATAAATTCCGCGCCAACACGGTGGGATTCATCTTTCAGCTTCACAACTTGATCCCCACGCTCACGGCCAGGGAGAATGTCGAAGTTCCCATGATGGGGCAGTTAGGCTTGTTTGCCCGTCGCAAACGCGCCAAAGAATTGTTGGAGCTTGTCGGTTTGGGTGATCGAATGAAACATTTGCCCAATCAGCTTTCGGGCGGGCAGCGTCAGCGCGTCGCTGTGGCGCGCGCATTGGCAAACAAACCACCGCTGATTCTAGCCGACGAACCCACCGGCAGTTTGGATACCGAGGCCGGGCGCGCTTTGATGGGCCTGCTGCAAGAACTCAGTGATAATCGAGGCACAACCTTCATCGTCGTGACCCACGATCCAGCCGTAGCACGCCAAACCAACCGCGTCATCGTCCTGGCTGATGGTAAAATTGTGCGCCAAGACATCATCGGCTCGCCCATCGAAGAAGACCTGAAAGTGTGGCGTCACTCAGGGCTGGGGCGGCGTATCGCTGAAGGTGATGACGATGGTGCCTTGCAGGAGTTGGCGTTATCAGAAATCGAAATTGATGCCGTGCGCGATTTGTTGACACAGGCGAATTCTGAGTAAGCGTCCAAAATTAACCTTGTGTTTTTCGTGTGTTTTCCGAACAGGATGGTGGCCATATATTAAGTGATGAACCCAGGTGACAGTCACCTGCGAAAGTGGCTTGTTGCAGAAAACACTCTGGCTAGCAAGATAATTCAGAGTGTAAATCGAAGTTATAGGTGACTGTCACCTCACAAAAAATGTTATCACTTACCTGTTTTCCACCCCTAAGTAAGTAACCGAAAGTGTCTTTATAAAAACAGCTATATAATTCGCCGGTTCGCTTTGCGGCCCTTTGGGCAGTAGGCAGCACTTTCGCCGTATCGAAACCAAGAACGGGTCTTGCAAATGCCGCTCCGCCTTGATTTCGATACATTTCAGTAGATTATGCTTGCTGAAATTACTCAATCAGCGGCTTCGCTGGTTGTAGAACGCAGTTTTTTAAGGGAACGTAGTATCATCTTAATAAATCAAGGCAAGATTTTAATACGTACCAACTATTTAGCGAATATAGAGTGGATCGCTTTGGGTGCCTGTGGCAAGCGCATGAATCCGCGAACTACGGCGTTTATCCGCTAATCCGCTACCCATCCGTTGCCCAGTTTGAAACGCCACCCCTACTTTTTGAGAAGATACGGAACGTAGGTAAAAAACATAAAGGTATTTTCGCCGATCTACTTAGTTAATGGAGCCACCAATGAAATCCATTTTTCAAAAATTATTCAAAACCAAATTTGCCCCCATCACCATCGTATCCGGTCTGCCACGTTCGGGCACATCCATGACCATGAAAATGCTGGATGCTGGCGGAATTCCACCCCTGACAGACCACATCCGCACCGCCGATGAGGACAACCCCAAAGGCTATTATGAGTTCGAGCGCGCCAAGAAGCTAAAACAAGGCGACACAGACTGGCTTCCGCAGGCACAGGGCAAAGCAGTCAAGTTGATTGGAGCATTGTTAGTGGAATTGCCAAAAGGATACAATTATCGCGTATTGTTCATGCGCCGCAAGATTGAAGAGATTCTGGCCTCCCAAGAAAAAATGTTGGAACGCCGCGGCGAGGGCAAAAAAGTAGACGACGAAGCCATGGCCGCGTTATTCAAAAAGCACATCAAACAAGTCAAAAATTGGATGGATAACCAGCCCAATCTGCGTTATATCGATGTGGATTACAATGCAGCGATCCAAGACCCGCTTCCGCAAGCAAAAAAGATCAACCAATTCCTGGGCGGTGACCTGGATGAACAAGCCATGGCCGCTGTAGTTGATCCGTCGCTTTATCGACAGAGAAAAAGTACCGCCGATTGATAATCCGCTTAGTTTCGTAAAAATACAACTTCCTGAATGCCATTCTGAACGCAGAGCGAACCAGCGCTACGTATCTAAAAAAAGTGTTACCTTAATTGTGAACCATCCCGCTAATTGATTAAAATAATTCAGAGCAGCTGTGGCCGGTCTCCTGACCGAGTCACCGATGGCTCGGTTAGGTACTCCGAGAGTATGCTTTGCGAAGACCGGCCTCAGCAAGATTCTTAACAAACTTTCTTTACAGAGTAATAAACTGGAGATAGAAAATGTCTGAAATAATTATTGCTTACTGCGGTTTAGCATGCAGCAATTGCGGCATGTACCAAAAGGGAAAGTGTCTTGGCTGCCACAGCGACAAACCCATGAACCGTAATTGCGCCATGAAAGCCTGCGCCATAGAACGAGAATACACCACTTGTGCCCAATGTGAAGAATTTGCAAATCTAAAGGAATGTAAAAAGCTGAACAATCTAATCTCGAAGTTTTTTGGATTCATCTTCCGCTCAGACCGCATTGGCAACCTGAATCGTATCCGAGAAATTGGTTTAGATGCCTTCGAAGCAGAAAAAGCGATTGATGGGGGTATGTGATAGGCAAGAGTATTGCTGTTGTGATTGCAAGCTGGTTAGATAAAATCTCGACATCTTGAATTGTTAGGTTTACTCGTTTCTCTACTCCCTCTATCTACTCGTTCCACCGCTCCCGCGTTTACTCGTTCCACCGCTCCCGCGGTGGAACGCATGCAAAGACGCTCCGCGTTCCCCTTTGACGCAGGAGCGTCACCATCACGGTGACACCGCGGAGCGATGTCACCAGATAGCAGCGCGATGTCACCAGAATAATGTTTTAACGCAGAGTCGGAGAGATGCAAAGGCAGAGTTTTTAAATGTTTTTCTCCGCGTCTCTGCTTCTCTGCGCCTCTGCGTTAAATCTTGTCGGTTTTGCCGCAGGCATGCAAAGCAAGGCGAAGCTTCGCTAAATACTTACCACTAAAACCATAAAGATTCCATAAAAGCACCAAATTGCTCAATTACCCCTCTTGACATTGATTAATGCTTTACATATAATCCAGCCCAATATTAATACCCAGCCCCAAAACGGGGCGAAACGAAATACGTAATTGTTCAATCTCATCACCTCCAATCCCCTCGCCACGAGGGGAAGCTGAAAAAGCCTCCAGTCGCTGCGGAGGGAGATGGACAATTACTAAAAACAATCTTATGAATTTGTACTCACTCTTTATTCTTAGCCTAATTAGCTTATTGGTTCTTATCCTTATTGTTGGGATTGAGAACAATATGCGCGTACGGGCAGTCGAGAAGGTGAGATACAAACGCTAGAAAAAACACACTCCGAAAACTTCAGCAAAGGGCTGCCCGCAAAGGGCAGCCCTTTTTTTAATATTTCGAGCTATCTCGAAATATTGAGATGATACGTTTCGAGCAAAAAAAAGGACAATCAAATGAGATCAGATACCATCAAAAAAGGATTCGAGAGAGCGCCGCATCGCTCGTTGTTAAAAGCAACCGGCGTCGTAAAAGATGGGGACTTTGATAAACCTTTCATCGCCATCGTCAATTCGTATATCGACATTATTCCCGGACACGTGCATTTGCATGAATTTGGCCGTCAGATAAAAAAAGCCGTGCGTGCGGCTGGAGGTGTGTCATTCGAATTCAACACCATCGGCGTGGGCGATGGCGTCGCTATGGGGCACGCGGGGATGAAGTTCAGTCTCCCATCACGCGAGTTGATAGCCGACAGCGTAGAAACCATGATCCAGGCACATCAATTCGATGGCATGGTCTGCATTCCCAATTGTGACAAAATTGTTCCGGGCATGGCCATGGCCGCTTTGCGAGTGGATATCCCCACGATTTTCGTTTCTGGCGGTCCCATGGCAGCCGGTAAAACTCCCGATGGCGAAATAGTCGATTTGATTTCAATCTTCGAAGGTATTGGGGCTTATAAATCTGGCAGCATTGACGCCGATCGGTTGAAGACGCTGGAAGATTACGGCTGCCCTTCATGCGGATCATGTTCGGGGTTGTTCACGGCCAACTCGATGAATTGCTTGATGGAAGTGTTGGGGTTAGCTCTGCCGTACAACGGAACAGCATTGGCCTTGAGCGAGGAGCGTGACCAACTGGCGCAAAGAGCTGCCCGCCAGATAATCAGCCTGATCGAAGATGATCTCACCCCCCGGCAGATAGTCACCCGTGAGGCTA
This sequence comes from Chloroflexota bacterium, assembly GCA_034717875.1. Classification (GTDB taxonomy): domain Bacteria; phylum Chloroflexota; class Anaerolineae; order Anaerolineales; family UBA11858; genus JAYELX01. Next base: position 8,859 of record JAYELX010000372.1, read on the forward strand.
TCGATGATGCCTTCGCCCTCGATATGGCCATGGGCGGCAGCACCAACACCGTGCTGCACACCCTGGCGCTGGCACACGAAGCCGGCGTTGACTACAAATTAGAACGCATCAACAAATTGGCCGATAAAGTACCGCATCTGTGCAAAGTCAGCCCTTCCGGGAAATGGCACATGGAGGACGTACACCGCGCCGGCGGCGTCCCCGCTATTTTGCACGAAATCGCCAAAACGGGAAACAGCTTGAATTTAGATCGTCCCACAGTAACGGGAACAACTCTGAGGGAATCAATTGCTGGAAAAAGCATTCAGGCCGCGGACGTGATCCGTTCCCTGGAGAATCCTCACTCCCCTCAGGGTGGCTTAGCCGTCCTGTTTGGGAATCTGGCCCCCGACGGGGCTGTCGTCAAAACCGGCGGTGTGGCAGATTCCATGCGCAAACACGTTGGCCCAGCGCGCATCTATGAGAGTCAAGAAGATGCCATGCGCGGAATCCTGGATCACGAAGTAAAAGCAGGCGATGTGGTCGTGATTCGATACGAAGGCCCGCGCGGCGGCCCCGGCATGCAGGAGATGCTCTCGCCAACTTCAGCCATTGTGGGGATGGGATTGGACGAGCAAGTTGCCCTCATCACCGACGGGCGATTCTCCGGCGGCACGCACGGGGCCTGCATCGGTCACGTCAGCCCGGAGGCGGCGGCCCGAGGCCCTATTGCCGCATTAGAAAATGGCGACATAATCGAAATTGATCTGGACACACGCGGGCTGAATGTGCGCTTGAGCGATGATGAAATCCAAGTGCGATTAGATGCCCTTCCAGAGTTTGAGTCTCGCACCAACAGCTCTTGGCTGCGGCGCTACTCTCGCATGGTGACAAGTGCTGATCGTGGGGCTGTGTTAGTCTAAACGAAGTTGCTCAAAACAGAGATTAGAAATCGCAAGCTGCTGTGACCGGTCTCCTGACCGAGTCACCTGGGCATGGTCAGGCACTCCGGGAGTATGCTTCGCGAAGACCAGTGGAGTAGGGCGGGATTCCACGCTTTGCGTCCCCGGAGGGGATCCCCGCCGCATGCTGCTGTATATATAAAGTTAAGGAGAAGAAATTTATGAAAAAAACTGGTGCAGAAATATTATGTGAATGTTTAGTACGCGAGGGTGTAGACACTATATTCGGCTACCCCGGAGGGGCAATTATGCCAGTCTACGATGCACTGCTCGAATACCCGATCCATCACGTGCTCACACGCCATGAGCAGGGAGCGGCTCACATGGCCGATGGCTACGCGCGTGCTTCCGGTAAAGTAGGCGTAGCCTTTGCTACTTCTGGGCCGGGAGCAACAAATCTGGTAACCGGCATTGCCACCGCCAGGATGGATTCGTCTCCAATTGTGTGCGTCACCGGACAAGTCCACGCTCACCTAATTGGTGGAGACGCTTTTCAGGAAACGGATGTTACCGGCGTCACCCTGCCCATCACCAAGCACAATTATCTCGTCACCAGTGCGGATGAAATTGCCCTGGTTGTGCGTGAGGCTTTTCACATTGCCCGCAGCGGACGACCGGGCCCAGTGTTGATCGACTTCTGCAAAAATGCTCAAATGGAAAAAGTTGAGTTCGAGTACCCCGAAAAAATCACCCTCCCTGGCTACAAACCGCCCAAACACGCTCCGGTTTCGGAATTAAAAAAAGCAGTCGAATTAATTGCATCGGCCAAGCGTCCTGTTATCTTAGCCGGGCACGGCGTGCTCATGTCTAATTCTATGGAAGAGTTGCGCATGCTGGCGGTGAAAACCCAAACGCCGGTCAGCATGACTTTGCTAGGTCTGGGTGCGCTGCCCGCTTCGCACGATCTTAGTCTGGGCATGATGGGCATGCACGGAGAAGCCTACGCCAACAATGCCATTCAAAACGCCGATTTGCTGCTGGCCTTCGGCATGCGTTTCGATGATCGTGTGACCGGAACTTTACGTACTTATGCCTCACGGGCGCGTAAGATTCAAATCGAAATTGACCCGACCGAGGTTCACAAAAATGTAGATGTAGACGTCCCCCTCATGGGTGATCTGAAGGCCGTGCTGACGGACATAATTCCTATGCTCGATGAGTACGATCATGAAAAATGGCTAAAGCAGATTGCCGCATGGAAACAAGAAACCAAAGAGCGCAGCATTTTATCCTGGCAGGAAGACGATAATCTACACGCCGCCCATGTTATTCGCGCTTTGTGGAATGCCACCTCTGGTGATTCCATTGTTGCTACCGGTGTTGGTCAGCATCAAATGTGGGCTGCTCAATACTACCATTTCGATGAACCATATCGGCTGATTACTTCGGGCGGAGCCGGCACAATGGGCTTTGGATTGCCATCGGGTATTGGAGCATGGTTTGCCCACAAAGACAAGGAAATTTGGGTCATCGATGGCGACGGCAGCTTTCAGATGTCTCAAGCAGAGTTAACCACCGCGGTGCAGGAAGGCGCAAATGTCAAAATCGCCATTATGAATAATAATTTCTTGGGGATGGTGCGCCAATGGCAAGAATTCTTCTTCGATAAACGCTATGCGGCTACCCCCATCACTGGCCCGGATTTCGTCAAGCTTGCCGAGGCACACGGAGTTGCGGCCCGACGGATTACCAAGCCAGATGAAGTCTTCGCCGCCATCGAGTTCGCCCACGAAACCCCAGGGCCAGTTGTGCTCGAATTCCAGGTCGAGGAAGAAGATTCAGTATATCCCATGGTCCCATCTGGAGCTGCCCTAGATGAAATGATGCGGCGGCCAATTTATAAAAGTGAGCAGCAACAGGTCAGGAGATAAACTATGCAACAAACATTGTTTGCTTTAGTAGAAAATAAACCCGGCGTATTGAATCGAGTAGCATCCCTGTTTCGACGCCGCAATTTTAACATCGAATCGCTCAACGTCAGCCACACCGAAAAACCAGATATCTCTCGGATGACGATTGTAGTGGACAGCGAGGGTGTAGACGCTCGCAAAGTGGAAGCGAATCTGTATAAATTGGTCAACGTAATCGATGTGCAAGATGTGACCAGGCAGCCTGCTGTGGCCCGTGATCTGGCTCTGATAAAAGTGAAAGCAGACCCAGAGCAGCGCGGCGAAGTGGCAAACTTGGCCGCCATCTTCCGAGCTAACATCGTAGACGTCGCTCCCGATTCAGTGATTGTCGAAATTACAGGCACGAAAGACAAGATCGACAGCCTGGTTGAGCTTTTGCGCCCCATGGGTGTCGAAGAATTAGTGCGCACAGGCCTGGTAGCCATGATGCGCGGCTCGGAGGTTGGCATCCGCCACACCCCCGGGGCAAACGGTAACAAGCCAGTAAATATCAATTAATTTTGAAAGGGTGTCTTCTCAAGAAATAGGGGTGCGGCGGGGATTCCCTCCAGGGACGCAAAGCGTGGAATCCCGCCCTACTCCCCCCGAAATTTTGAGAAGATACAAAAAAAGGAATAAAAAATGGCAAAAATGAATTTTGGAGGTACACAAGAAGAAGTCGTCACGCGTGATGAGTTTAGTTTGGATAAAGCACGCCAGGTCTTGAAACAAGAAACTATCGCTGTTTTGGGGTATGGGGTGCAAGGCCCGGCTCAGGCCCTCAACATGAAAGACAACGGCATCAACGTTATTGTGGGTCAACGCTCACCA
>JAYELX010000373.1:0-2417 GCA_034717875.1 Chloroflexota bacterium
CGTCGCCTATGTCATCGTCTTGCATACCGTCGTGAAACGCCAGGATGGGATTGAAATGCTCAGGTGCCGCGGTCAAGGCGGCAATGATCTGGCCCTGCGCATTACCTTTCGTACCAGCTTTCTTGACAACCGTAATCGTTTCGACACCCTGTGTTTTGGTGCGTTTGATATCTGCTGTCTCGGCAGCGGGATAGAATTGGGACAACGCTTTTCTCAATGTCTCATCATCGTCGGTGATCTCGGTGGGCAATTGCAATTTCTGCCCATTGACCAATACTTTTACTTTGAGCTTGTCTTGTTTCGTCATCATGAAGCCTCCTCAGCATCAATATCGTCTTTATCGCTTTCATCATCTACATCATCGAACAACGAGCGTTGGCCCGGTTCCGGGTCTGCCGCTTTTTGCCGAGAGCGCTTCTTGTTTTTATCGGCTTCTGCTTTCATTTGGAAATACTGGACATTGGGGAGATGGTTTTCCCATTCGTCCAAGATGGATACCAGATGTGGGGATATATCGTCTAAAGACGCTATCCGCGATATCCTGGTTTTGGGTGGCGCATCGTGCGAGCGGACTCCCAGGATCATTTTACGGCCATCTTCGTGCCCGTCATCTGGCAGCAGGGTGATTGCGACATCAATGGTTGCATCATCGAAGTTATATGGTTCTTTCTTGCTTTTGTCAGTATCAGACATGGGGTTTCTCCTTTTAACACAAAATCCCCGCCGCGAGACTGGCGGAGAGAGGGGATGGTGACGTGCTGTTATTTGATATCTAGCGCAGTTGCGTATCGATTGGGCTCCTCAAAAACATCATCGTCCTCGGCATCTATCCTATTGCGGATTGTACGAACGGTATTAAACACGTAGTCAACAGTATTTGTCCGCATCACCCCCTGGTAAATCCGCCAGTTTTGATAGCCACGAATTGTGGCTGTGAAACGACGAATATATGGGGTGCTGCCAATGCTTTCGCTGATGTTAGCCCCCGCTACCCACTTATGCCTTGCTATCACACTGAATCTGATGTCATCGGACACAAAATGGGCAAACTTAGTCCAGAAGTAATCCATCAATTCGTCAGGAAATTCGTCTTCGTGGACTACTATTTCATCGGGTCTAGCATCGGGAGATTCATTGGCTACGGCCCCACATATTGAGCATTGGTTTTGGCCTCTTGGATGTATGAACCGAGTAACGCATTCACATTCCCAAAACATGGTTGTTGTGTAGAAATGCTCTCCATGCGTACCTTCATGCTTTGAAAAATGGCATATCTCCGGCCAATTAGTGACCAATGCACTGGCTATTGCTTTATGCCAGGGCAGAATTAGCTCATTCTCTCTAACTAACTGGAACAGATGTTTTATCTCATCATCATTTATAACAACGGCAGCAGATAAGCCTTGCTCTAGCCATTGTTCAACAATGACGGTTAGCACGTCTTCTCCAGTCAGAACATATACGGGGGTGCTCAAATCAAGATCGACACGTTGTGCAATAGCGTTTGTAATATCGTGTTTGTTCATTTTGTTACTTGCTCCTTTTGATTTGTGTTGGTTTCTGTGGCCCCAAGACTGCTGGGTTGATCGCGTGGTACAAAACCGTTGCGATAGTAGGTTTCGCCTGTTACTTCGTCGGTACGTTTCACCCGCTCCCCGCATTCCAGGCAAATTTCCATACAAGAATCACCGGGCAGCGCACCGTCCAAAACACTGTACACTGGCACTAGCCCCACACGATGATAGCCCCCGGCCATACAAGGGTTTGAGCATGATCCAGGCAGAGGGTATTTGCTTATGGCAGCCTCTTCAAAAAGTATCAGCCACTCGGGACTATTAGTATTCATAAAGCGTAGTTCTCCTCTCTAATCGGCGGCCATAAGTCATTTTGAAGCTCAGAGTATTTATCGACATCTACATATTGATAGTATTTGTCGATAGCTTCCTCTTCCGAGACGGCCGTGACCCAGCCACCGTCAAATGCTGTATGGATGATCAGGACAGTATCATTGTCCATTTCCCATCCAGCGAAAAAGTAAATAAAGTCAGCGCCAACGCCTTCCAGTATGGCGTCGGCAGCCATGAAATCCGAAAACATATTGACCATTCGTACCTCCTGTTACTACCATCCCCGCCGGACAAGTCTGGCAGGGATGGCAGCTTGATTGATTATGAGTTTCGCACTCTGATTGGCAGCATAGGCACGCGCGCCTGCTTGAACAAGAAGCGTATCTTCTTTTTCGCCCAGGCGATGTCATTGCGACGATTGTGATACTCATAGCGTTTGCCGTCATGATGTTCGTTCAGATCGTAAGCGTCAGTGGATAAAGTCAAGTGGGTGATACGATCACCTTCCCAACCAAAACCAACAGATGCTATGTAGGAGCAGGGCTTACTGAATGCTCCAGCGATCATCTC
>JAYELX010000374.1:0-12411 GCA_034717875.1 Chloroflexota bacterium
TAATCGTAATGCCGCGTTCTTGTTCTTCCGGCGCATTGTCGATCGTATTGAAGGCTCGATAATCCGCCCGCCCCATGAACGAGCAATACTTTGTGATTGCTGCCGTCAATGTAGTCTTGCCATGATCGATGTGCCCCATGGTGCCTACGTTCAAGTGCGGCTTGTCGCGTACAAATTTTTCTTTAGCCATGCGCGTTCTCCTACTTTTTATTTACTATATCTCGCCTTGAATAACCTTCTTTGACACTTCTTTTGCAACTGTAGCATAATGACTGAACTCCATAGTGAAAACGCCACGGCCTCGCGTCGCCGAACGCAATTGTGTAGCGTAGCCAAACATTTCTGCTAACGGTACCATTGCCCGGACAGCCTGTTTATTCCCTGGTCGAATTTCCATTCCCAGGACTTCACCACGACGAACTTTCATCTGTCCAATAACTTCGCCCAAATATTCTTCTGGGACGACGATTTCTATTTTCATGACCGGCTCCTGCAATACAGGGTTTGCCCACTGAACACCTTTCCGAAAGGCCATTGCCCCTGCCAACTTGAAGGCCATTTCACTCGAATCAACTTCATGCGAAGAACCATCGTATAAACAAACCTTGATGTCGGTGACAGGATAACCTGCAAGCACACCACCTTCAGCAGCGCCAAGCACTCCTCGCTCGACAGAACGTATGAATTCTCTGGGAACAGCTCCGCGAACGATTTCATTCTCGAAGACAATACCGCTTCCTGGCTTACCAGGCTCCAAAGAAATAACTACGTGGGCAAATTGGCCGCGTCCACCAGTTTGTTTTACGTGGCGATACTCCACATCTTTTATGGCCCGAGTAATAGATTCACGGTAGGCAACTCGCGGTTTTCCCACCCGTGCTCGAACACCAAACTCGCGCAACAGGCGATCAATCAATATTTCCAAGTGTAACTCGCCCATTCCGGAAATAATCGTTTGCCCAGTTTCAGAATCAACCCGAACACGAAAGGTCGGATCTTCCTCGGATAGTTTATGCAACGCCCTGGACATCTTATCTTGATCGGCCTGTGTCTTCGGTTCGATAGCCACCGAAATCACTGGTTCTGGAAAGGTAATGTTCTCAAGCACTATCTGATTAGCAGCATCGCACAAAGTGTCGCCTGTAAAGGAATGTTTCAAGCCTAAAATAGCAACGATATCACCCACAGATGCATTATCGATATTTTCGCGATGGTCTGCATACATACGAATAAGTCGCCCAATGCGTTCTTTTTTCTGTTTGACAGGGTTATAAACCGATGCGCCGCGTGACAATCCGCCAGAATAAATACGCAAGTAAGCCAACCGCCCCACATAGGGGTCTGTCACGATTTTAAAAACCAACGCGCTCAGAGGTGCCGTCTTTTTGCCTGGGCGTTCAACTTCCTCTTCGTCCGAAGGGCGGATACCACGAACTGGAGGTATATCCAGCGGCGATGGTAAATAATCCACAACAGCATCCAATACAGGCTGAATACCTTTGTTGCGCAGCGCTGTTCCACAATAAACAGGGGTAAGCTGCCCGGCGATGACTGCTCGTCTCAATGCCGATTTAAGTTCGTCGACTGTAATTTCATCTCCCTCTAAAAACTTGAGTGTTAGATCATCATCGGTTTCAGCAATCTTTTCTATCATGCTGGTGCGGAGAGTCTCGGCTTGGGGCTTCAATTTGGCCGGTATATCGACATCAACTGGTTTAGTGCCTTGACTATCCATCCAAACAATGGCGCGGTTTGCCAACAAGTCAACAACACCTTCGAATTCAGCTTCTTTGCCGATAGGTAACTGCACAGGAATCGGATTGGCATCCAAACGATCGCGAATCATCTTCACTGTACGCTGATAGGATGCACCAACTCGGTCCATCTTATTCACGAAGCAAATACGCGGAACATTATACAAGTCGGCTTGATGCCAAACAGTTTCACTTTGTGGTTCAACACCTTGAACAGCATCGAAAACGACTACACCGCCATCCAACACCCGCAATGAGCGCTGTACTTCAGCGGTGAAATCGATGTGGCCGGGGGTATCAATGATATTGATAAGCCGACCTTGCCATTCTGCCGACACCGCCGCGGATACGATAGTGATACCACGCTCGCGCTCTTGCTCCATCCAGTCGGTGACGGTGGTGCCATCATCAACAGAACCGAGACGATGAGTCTTTCCTGTATAGTACAGGATGCGCTCAGTTGTGGTAGTCTTGCCCGCGTCAATATGGGCGATGATACCAATATTTCGGTATTGCTCTAAAGGATACTGACGAGCCATTAAAACCTACTCAATAATCAATCTATACTAAATACTCTATAAAGAAAATTTGTGGAGAATCTTGCTGTGGCTCGGTCAGGAGACCATCCACAGCTATTCTGAACTGTTGTGATAAGACAATTAGCCAACAGAAAATGCTTAATTACTTTATTTACGGTGTACTAAATCCGAAAATGCGAGAATGCCCGGTTTGCCTTGGCCATACGGTGAGATTCTTCACGTCTGTGAACGGCAGACCCCGTGTTGTTGGCTGCATCCAATAACTCGTTAGCCAAAAGCTCCGGGAAAGCTTTCCCGGAACGTGTTCGAACCGCGCCAAGTATCCAACGAGCCGCGAGAGCGAACTGGCGATGCGGAACTACCTCCATCGGTACCTGGTAAGTAGCACCACCAACACGACGCGGCCTAACCTCCATTCTGGGAGATGCATTCTCGATAGCCTTCTCAAAAAGCTCCAGCGGGTCTTTATCGGCGCGTTCTTGCATAATATCAAAAGTGTCATAAACCAAACGAGTGGCAAGGCTTTTCTTGCCATCTTTCATAACCCGATTGATAAAAGATTGCACCTGCACACTATCGTAACGAATATCGGGTTGAACTTCGCGTCTTGTCGCTCTATGTCGTCGCATTCAACTACTCCATCTTGTAACAAATCTTCAATACATCACGAATCGCTGGTATCGATATTCTAACCAGCGATTTTCAGTTTAGCTCTTTGGTTTTTTTGCTCCGTACCTGGAACGACTTTGCTTACGATCGTCCACACCTGTAGTGTCCAAAGGCCCACGGATAATATGATAACGAACACCTGGCAAATCTTTCACGCGTCCGCCGCGAACCAAAACAATCGAGTGCTCCTGAAGATTATGACCCTCTCCAGGAATATAAGCAGTAACTTCAATGCCATTCGTAAGACGTACACGAGCGATCTTTCGTAGCGCGGAGTTAGGCTTCTTAGGCGTCATCGTACGAACAATGGTACACACGCCTCGTTTTTGAGGTGCGCCATTGGCCTGTTTAATACGACGCTGCTTCTGAGAATTATATGTATATTGCAAAGCAGGTGCTTTACTTTTAGCCTTTTTCGACTTACGTCCTTGACGAACTAATTGATTAATTGTTGGCACACTTGCCTCCAGAAAAAGCTTTTTTTACGACAACCTTCATTCAACAATGGAGGCCATCGCTCGTGCATTGATGGCCTCGCTCATTTTCACAACGCTATCTTGTTAATCGAGTAGGAATACTACCAGCCCTCCTTACTTAGACAACAAGTAAAAATCTTACCACGCAGTACAGTTAGCGTCAATACCTTCTGCTCAATCCCAGTAAACCCGTACTCATACTAGGACGCTTCCTGCTCGCCTCTTCTTTGCCAAATCGAATAACTTTGCCAGCATCAGTTGTAGCTTCCACAGAGAGACCTATGCTCTGAAGCTCTTTTACTAGAACTCGGAAAGAAGCAGGCAGACTAGGCTCATCCAATTCTTCGCCCTTCACAATAGCCTCATAAGCCTTCACACGGCCTTTAACGTCATCCGATTTGATTGTGAGCATCTCCCGAAGAATATAAGCTGCGCCGTAAGCTTCCAAAGCCCAGACCTCCATCTCGCCGAAGCGTTGGCCGCCAAACTGCGCTTTGCCACCCAAAGGCTGTTGCGAAACCAAGCTGTACGGGCCTGTAGAACGAGCATGAACTTTATCGTCAACCAAGTGGTGCAGCTTAATGATAGACATGATCCCAACCGTAACAGGACGGTCAAAAAATTCGCCTGTCTTGCCATCGCGTAAAATCTCTTTGCCTAGGACCGGTGAGGGCTTGTTCTTTTCTAACAGTATCTCGCTCGCCTTTTCCCGTAGATCAACGTCAGCCAATTCGGAACTTTCGACACCGTGGTCTTTCATCCATAAGCGTAGACAAGCAAAAACAGCACGTTCATCTTGGGCATCACGCTCACTCACAGGAATTTCCGTACCATCGAAAGCAAACACCTTGTCGGGGTCAAATCCATTTTCCCGCAACCACTCTCGAGCCACGGAACGGCGAGCGTAAGTTCCATCCACAATCAGATCATAAACATCATAGCCTTGTTCCCCTAACCATCCTTCCATATATAGTCGGCGAACATGGTTATCATCTTTGATACTCGCCGGATCATAACCATCTTCGTCGAGCCATTTCCAGGCGCGCTCGGCGACCTCCTTCCAAGCGCGGTCAACGATCCAAGCGCGCGCCAGTTCCGCTTCGATCTCGGTTTCACGCGCCCCATCAAATACTGGTGTGACAGCGCGGAAACCCAAACGCCTAGCAGCCCAACCCAGATGCGTCTCCAAAACCTGACCCAAGTTCATGCGGCCAGGAACACCCGTGGGGTTTAAAATAACGTCAATTGGAGTACCATCCTCCAGATAAGGCATATCTTGCTCGGGAACAATCACTGAGACTACACCTTTGTTTCCGTGACGACCCGCAAGTTTATCACCGGGGCTAATCACCCGCCGTTGCGCAACTGAAACCCGAACCATGGTTTCCACACCAGAAGAAAGCTCAACTCCATCTTGGCGTGAGAGAATCTTGACATCAATCACCTTTCCACGAGAGCCGTGCGGCATACGCAAGGAAGTATCTTTTACATCGCGCGATTTTTCACCAAATATCGCCCGCAACAACCGTTCCTCTGGGGTGAGTTCTTTTTCACCCTTGGGTGATATCTTGCCAACCAAAACATCGCCAGCCACAACCTCGGCGCCGATGCGAATAACACCACCCTCATCGAGGTCGCGGATAGCAGCCTCGCCCACGTTGGGAATGTCTCTAGTAATTTCTTCAGAGCCAAGACGAGTATCTCGGGCTTCAACCTCATGTTCTTCAATATGTATGGATGAAAGATAATCTTCTTGAATGATACGATCCGAGACAACAATAGCATCCTCGTAGTTAGCACCTTCCCAAGACATAAAAGATACAAGGATATTTTGCCCTAATCCCAGGTTACCCTCCACCGTGGAAGAAGAATCCGCAATCACATCATCCTTTTTCACGATCTGCCCCTTGGTGACAGCAGGGCGCTGATTGATACAAGTACTCTGATTAGAGCGTTGATACTTCCGCAACAAATAAATTTTCTCAGCACCATCGTGGCGAACAATGATCCGATCACCTGTAACGGAGACAACTTCGCCATCATCTTCTGCTAACACGACTTGGCCGGAGTCCACAGCGGCGGAGTACTCCATCCCTGTGGAAACTCGCGGTACTTCTGGGCGCAACAACGGCACTCCCTGAGCCTGCATGTTGGATCCCATCAAAGCACGGTTTGCATCATTATGCTCCAAGAATGGGATCAAGGCAGCACTAATTCCAACAATTTGATGCGGGGCCACATCCATATAATCGATACTTTCCGCCGGGGCCAACATGAATTTCCGCTGCCGTGCTGAAGCTCGCCCACGAACAAATTCACTATATTCATTGAGCGGAGAGTTCGCCTGAGCGATCACAAATTTATCTTCCGTATCAGCATAAAGATACTCATACTCGGCGGTAACGAAAGGCACGACCAAAACCTCTTCTACTTTAAGTTTAGCAATCTTTTCGGCCAACTCATCGGTGATGCGTTCGCCCGTCGCAGCAATAACTTCATCCGTCTCTGGGTCAACCAGGTCTTCTCGCAAGGCGCGCCCTACCATCTTGGGACTATCGGGCGGCAAAGTTCTCAAAACACGCCGATAAGGCGTTTCGATGAAACCATAGTCATTGACTTTAGCATAACAAGCAAATCGCCCTATCAAGCCGATGTTAGGGCCCTCGGGTGTCTCGATAGGACAAATACGGCCATAGTGAGACTGATGCACGTCACGGACATCGAATCCGGCCCGCTCACGACGCAAGCCGCCCGGGCCCAAAGCAGAAAGTGTGCGTTTATGACGCAACTCAGACAATGGGTTTGTTTGATCCATAAATTGCGACAATTGGCTTGAGCCAAAGAACTCTCGCAAAGCTGCCACCACAGGGCGAACGTTGACCAAACTGACGGGAGACAAATTTTCTTTATCCCTAATAGACATACGTTCTTTAACAATGCGTTCCATCCTGCGCAGGCCAACGCGCAACTTGTTCTGAATTAGCTCATCAACCGTCTTTGTGCGGCGATTACCTAAATGATCAATATCATCCGGGTCTTCCATCTTGTTGTTAATAGCTATCATGTGGTGCAACAATCGAACAACATCCCACTTTGTAATGGTGCGATGGTCAAGAGGCACACGATCATGCAGATCTAATTTTTGATTGAGCTTATAACGCCCCACACGCTTGAAATCATAACGCCGCTGTTGGAAAAGTCGATTTTCTAAAAATTCCTTGGCATTTTCGAGAGTAGCAGGGTCACCTGGTCGCATGCGCTTAAAAAATTCTAATAATGCTGCTTCAGCAACGCTAATACCATCGCTCAAATCCCATTCTGGCTCTTTTTTTAATGTCGTAGGGATAAACAAACGATCAGGATCGTTATCCACATCCTCAAAGAGGCTTAAAATTTCTTCATCTGTGCCTGTCACAAGAGGAGAATCATCACAGCCATCATCAACGGAAGCCAATGCCCGCAAGAAAATTGTCACAGGCATAGTACGGCGGCGATTGAACTTCAATACCAAATAATCTCTCTTCCGAGTATCGAATTCCATCCATGCGCCGCGATCGGGAATCAACTTGGACGTGGTTAATCTTTGTCCAGTCGAACGGTCTACCTCAGTCTCATAATACACTCCAGGTGAACGAATCAACTGCGTAACTACCACACGTTCCGTACCATTGATAATAAAAGTTCCCTTCTCGGTCATTTCTGGGAACTCACCCATGAAGATATCTTGCTTAATCGGCTCAGGAATAGTCGGACCAGCCAATAAAACAGACATATAGAGTGGAAGCGAATAGGTAAGGTCTTGCTCGATACATTCCTCAACCGTATGCTTGGGTGCATCAAACCAATATGTCAAGCCCCACTCCTCCGCTTCAGGCGTGCGGCTCGGAAGATATAAGCGCATATCTTTGTTATACGACTCAATGGGAGAAATTTCATGCAAGAGATCAGATATTCTTTCACCCTTCAAGCGTTTGAACGATTCCAATTGAACTTCAATCAAATCAGGCAACTCGGTTTTTACATCGATCCGAGCATAAGATTTAGATGGTGGAAGTTGAGCCATAATACAGTCACTCCTAAATACGACCTTTGGCTAGGTGGGTGCTTCAAATCTAGGCGACAGAATGCCCTGGCTTCGCAATAGCCAGGGCAACGACGCCCCTAATCAATCTTTCTTCAATAACAATTTCGCAATGGTCAAGGATATTCCTATAATTACGATGCCTTTAAGCCAGAATTGTCATTATACCGATTTCCCCATCAAAGGTCAAGCAAAATCGATCATTGTGTTGCGCGCAAATGTCGTAGAATCTGGCCTTATCTGTAGCCAAAGCCCTTTTTAAGACCAACGTGCGACGTGACACTTCAAGCGTAATTATTCACCCCTCTCCAGACGGCATAATCTTTACACGACGCTGGCGAAACCGACCTGCGTCGGTTAACGATCTAATCCACGTAGGTGGATTTCGCACTACAGCCTCGAATTTATTCGATGGCTTATCAATCAATATGTGACCAATTTCTTGTTCATCATCACCAAGAGAGTATAATACTATCAGCAATTCCCGCTTTGTAGCTAGAAGCAGACTTCGGAAGTCTTTGAAAACGCATTTATTGGCGAAATAGTTCACTGGAGACTTCCGAAGTCTTAACATTTCCTCATACCGGGAATTGCTGTAATACTACCATTAAATTAGTATTCACAAAGGTGTCTTCTCAACATTCCGGGGCTATGGCTCGGTTAGGACACCTACCATAGCATCTCCAAGTTATTGATTAGATACTTCACGAAGGTAAATATGGCAACAAACAAAGAAATTTTTCGTTCTGGCTTCGTTTCCGTAATGGGACGGCCTAATGTAGGGAAATCAACACTCATCAATACCATCATCGGTCAACAGATTGCGGCCGTCTCTCCACTGCCGCAAACCACACGCCACCAGCAGCTTGGCATCCTCACTAAGGACAATGCTCAAATCATTTTCGTAGATACTCCCGGCCTGCACAACCCACATCATAAATTAGGTCAATTTATGAATGATGAAGCTGCTGACGCGCTGAATGATGCCAATGCGATTCTCTTTATGGTAGATATCAATCAAATGCCGCCTCATAAGGAAGACCGCATCCTGATCAACTTACTGGATGAACTGGATCAACCCCCAAAGGTGATTCTAACCCTCAACAAAGTCGATCGCCTGAAGGATGGCGAAATCGCTAAAAGAGAGGCTGCTTATCGCCATCTGCTGCCCGAGGCGACGTCCATCAAAATTTCAGCCACGCGCGGCTACCAATTAGAACAGCTATTGGAGACTCTCGTGGCGCATTTACCGGAGGGGCCTCCCTATTTTCCCATAGACCAGATTACCGATCTCTACGAACGCGAAATCGCTGCCGACCTGATCCGAGCGGCCTGCCTGATTAACCTGCGTCACGAAGTTCCACACGCTATCGCCGTACGCATGGATGAATATACCGAACGCGGTGACCACGGCGCATATATCCGGTCGACGCTCTTTGTCGAGCGCGATTCGCAAAAGGGCATCGTAATTGGTAAGGGGGGCAAAATGATCAAGCTCATCGGCTCACACGCCCGTCTAAAGATCGAAGCTATGAGTGGCCGCAAAGTTTATCTTAAGCTGCGGGTCAAGGTGCGAAAGAATTGGCGCAATGACGATAATACACTGCGCCTGTTTGGTTTTCAACGAAACAAATAATCAGTCAACGGTCACCCGGCCGACGAAGAGGTAGGGTGGTGGTTAGATGATAAGTAATGACCCAGTCACACAAGTGACAGTCACTTTGCGAATACGCATAATTCAGACATGTCATAGTTTGCAAGCATGTTTTTCCAGCCAAAGTTCAAAAGTAAGTGACTGTCACTTACTTCTCTACCACTACCAGAGGTAGCTATGTCTTATACTTTAATTTACGTCGCAATCGTCGTCGCTGTGCTCAACTGGGTGGCGGTGGCAAAAAAATGGACAACGTTCAATTACATCACAAAGCCGGGGGTAATGGTGGTCCTGCTGATATGGGTTTGCCAGCTCAAACACTTTCCGGGACGTTTGTGGGTGTTCGCTCTGGCTTTGGTGTTTTCACTGGCCGGGGATGTATTTCTGATGCTTCCGGGCAATTTTTTTCTGCCCGGACTGATAGCTTTTTTGTTGGCGCACTTAGCCTATATTAAAGGGCTGTTGGTAGTTCTACCAACAACTAACCTGGCTACGCTGTTTGTCGCTCTCCTGATTGGAACAACCAGCTATCAAATCTACCGGAGGGTTGCAAAAGGGCTAAAGCGCGCGGGGGATGAAAAAATGAGATTACCGTTACTCGTTTATACCATCGTTATTTCTGTAATGGTCTTTTCCGCGCTATCGATAGTGACCCGCAGGAGTGAGACTCTGCCATCGCTATTGGTCAGTGCGGGTGCGCTGCTTTTTTATATTTCCGATACCTGGATTGCCTGGGATCGTTTCGTCGAGCCTTTGAAGTACAGGAGGCTGCGGGTGATGGTGAGTTATCATCTGGGGCAAATTTTATTGATTCTGGGGGCGGCGTTGATGTTCTGAGTATTACCAATCCGAGTTACAGGTTCGGATTATGGCTCACTGGGGGGTGCGTCATCGGAGGCGGATTCGGGTTCGGGCAGGGGGGATTTTTAGGCCTCATCAACGCTGTCCACTTCGAGGGGGTCTGATTCTCCAGCATCGGGAACGGTAGTTTTCAATGGGGGATTGATTATGCCTCCGGTTTCAGGATAATCTCGGGTGCCGAAATATGTCATCATGACTGCGCCTAATCCCCATAATCCTACTAATGTGCGCGGGAGCCAGCCCACACAGGGGACAAGTTGATCAAATCCGGCTAAGGTGAAATATAGGATCATGGTTCCTATGCCCGCGGCGATGGCGGGGGCCCATTTTTGATTCAGAATTTTGGCAATGCGGCGTCCCACTTCTAAGCCCAGAGAAATCCAGCCTAGAATCCAGGCGATGCCCAATACAAGTGGGAGGATGATGGCTACTGGGATCAGCAGGATGGTGACGAGCAGGGCGATGAATGCTAACGGGGTCAATATGGCTGTTATCAGGCCTACTCCAAAGGTGATGGGGGTTTGGTTTAGTGCCGCGCGGGCTACACGATCGGCCTGGGGGGCGAAGAAGATTATCAGCAGTATTGCCAGGGCAGCCCAGATGAATATGCGGAAGAAGAACCAGACAGCGTCTAGCAGCGGGTGGAAATTGAAATCGTGGTGAGATTTACGGTCGAATTGCATCTCGGAGGGAGGGGTGAAGTTGAATGGAAAGCTTATATTTTGAATTACTTGTCCGTTGATTTGGGCGCCCTCTTCACGATTGATAGTCGCTCCTATTGTGACCAAGTCTCCATTGACCACGGTTTCTTGGCCTAAGGCTACTGCTCCGCCCATGCCTATCAGGTTACCATTGATTGTGCCTTGACTGTCTATGGTGCCGCCCATGAGAACGACGTCCCCATTGACGGTGCTGCCGGTCTCCAACATGACTACACCGCCTATCACAACCAGGTTGCCGTTCAATGTTTCGTCCTCGTTTAGCGTGTAGGTTCCGCCAAAGACAATTTTGTCATCGAGCATATCTTTGGCATGAACTGTAGCGGGTAAAAGTAGGGCAATCATAACGAAAATGAATATCGTGGTTTTTAGTTTTTTCATGTTCCTAGCCTCCGTGGTATCTGCGCTATTTTTGCTATGAATGCAGCCCAAAGCAGAGTGATGCCGCCGAGCAAACCTGCCAGGGCTGCCCATCCACCAGCGGGCAAAAGTTCGGGTAAAACGTTGAGCAGGGTGGTGATGATGTCTTGTAGGATATTGACCAATGTCAGAAGCGATGTGAGTCGGTAAACCCAGAATAACAATACTTCGATCAGGGAGTCGTAGGTTGCGAAAAATTCTAGTCCGAGCACAATTGCTAAGACCGATACTACGTTGGCGATCAGAATTAAGATAATCCACGATTGCCAACGATAGCGAGTGGCAATTTCCTTTCGGCGATCTTTTTTCAGTCTTTCTTGCCACCGTTGTGTGAAGCCAGGTGCCGGCTCTGGGGCGGGGGCATCGTGCAGCAGGGCTGCCGCGCCCGCCCAGGCATCCCGGAGTTGGCGGCAGTGTTGGCAGGTTCGAAGATGGTCATCCAGGGCCTGAATCTGTTCAGGTTCAAGAGGGTCATCCAGGAGAAGCCAGGTTTCAAAAGGCTGGTGTTTCATGAGGGGTTCTCTCAAGATTAATAGGGTCGAGCGGCTGCATTTGCGCTTCTTGTTTTTGCCATTCTTCGGCCAGTGAGCGGCGCGCTCGGTAGAGGCGACTTTTGATTGCGCTCTCACTAAGCGATAGTGTTTCAGAAATTTCTTCATACGAATACCCTTTCCAATAATGCAGGATTACTGCGGCGCGGTCTTTTGGTTTGAGCACATCGAGCATCATCTGTACACGTTCTTGTTTTTGGCGTTTCACCAAGTCCGCTTCGGGGTTCAGCCCCGGATCTGGAGGTTTCCACCAATCGTGTTTTTCGTTATCCATCGAAAATATTGGTAATCGCTTTTTACGCAGCCTGTCAATGCAGTGGTGCGAGGCGATGGATAGCAGCCAGGTAGCAAAAGACCGATTGGGGTCATATCTGCTCAGATATTTGTATGCGCGCAGAAATGATTCTTGGGCAGCGTCTTCGGCATCGTTGTAGTTACCCAACATGCGATAGCATAAACTGAAGACGCGTTTTTGGTAGTCTGTTACGATTTTCGCAAATGCTTCGTCGTCGCCTGAACGCGCTTGGGTAAGCCATGTTGCTTCATTGTCTTTCACGTAATTGCTCCTGCAATCTGGTTCGGTCTACTTTATTATACGGAAAGGTGGAGGGGAAGTCGCGGGATAGAGGGGAAGCAGGTTAGGTAATCGCGGGTTAGATAGTCGCGGGGCAGATAATCGCGGGTGCC
>JAYELX010000375.1:0-12391 GCA_034717875.1 Chloroflexota bacterium
AGGTCTCCTGACCGAACCCTATTGATATTAAACCGCTCAGTCGGGAGACCATCGCTATCCAAACCGAACCTCGCTGGTGAAGGTCTCCTGACCGAACCCTATTGATATTAAACCGCTCGGTCGGGAGACCATCGCTATCCATGTTGGGAAACTCGGGAGACCAGCGGCTATCCTGTTGGGAAACTTTTTCTATCCATATTAGGAGAATTCCTTATTTCATCCAATAAGCACAACATCCACTATCCGTGTGCCTCATGAACCTAAAACGTAAAATTACTTCCTTTTTTATTTTTCTCATCATTTCCAGCCTGGCCTTTGCGGGCGGGTATTTCACGCATGCCTACGTCCAAACATCGGAGACAGACTTCCAACTCTTGGCCGAAGCGCATAGCCTCTTAACCGATCACGCCTTTTTCGATTTGCCGGAGAAGCCAACTTTGGAATACGGCATGATCCGCGGCATGCTCGACGCTTA
The DNA here is from genome assembly GCA_034717875.1 of Chloroflexota bacterium. Classification (GTDB taxonomy): domain Bacteria; phylum Chloroflexota; class Anaerolineae; order Anaerolineales; family UBA11858; genus JAYELX01. The sequence continues at coordinate 476 of JAYELX010000375.1, forward strand.
CGGCGACACACATACGCGCTTTGTGGAACCGGTGCAGGCCGAATTGAGCCATGACAATCTCGCAGGTAGCTATGGCGGCATTGGCGCTGATTTGGATCGCGATACGGAAGGATTTATAATTTTGCACCCTTTCCCCGAAGGGCTGGGGCTTGATGCTGGCATAAAAGACGGTGATCGATTGATGCGGGTTGATGATTTGGATATTTTACCTGAGACCACCATCAACGAAGCTGTGGCAGCTCTGCGCGGGCCGGAGGGAGAATCCGTTTCCGTGACGATTGCGCGTCCCCCCGAATACCAAACGCTGACATTCCAAATCAAGCGCGAATCCATCCCCCTCCCCTCGGTGACCTGGTATGCAGCCCCGGCGGAATCTCGTCTGGGGATCATCAAAGTCAACCTCATTGCAGCCAGCACCGCCGAAGAAATCGAAAACGCTGTCGCCGATTTGCAATCTCGTGGTGCGATTTACTTTGCCCTCGACCTGCGCAGAAACAGCGGCGGCCTTGTCGATGCAGGGGTAAACGTTGCGCGACTCTTTTTGCAAGATGGTGATATTTTAGAAGAACAATATCGCGACAAGCCCATCGAAACCTATAAAGTCAAACAAGCTGGCCCACTGGTTGATGTCCCATTGGTAGTTCTGGTAGATTCCGGCACAGCCAGTTCAGCAGAGATTATTACTGGGGCATTACAGGCTCACGGGCGCGCACCCGTCTTTGGAACGCAGACCTACGGCAAAGACACGATCCAATTAGTCTTTGAATTGAATGATAGCTCCAGCCTGCATGTTACTGCGGCAACGTGGTGGATACCTGAGCTGGAGACCCAAATTGGGGAAAGCGGTCTGATACCCGATACACTGGTCACGCCCGAAGATGATAGCGTCACAGATGCAGTCATCGCTGCGGCTGTTGAGTTTTTCACTGGCGATGGATAAACGGGCGGTTGGGAAAGTTTGGGCAAGTATGCTAGAATCAATTCTATGGGTATCAAAATTGTTGCAAGAAATCGCAAAGCAAAACACGATTATCACCTACTGGATCGATACGAGGCTGGACTGGTGCTGCGCGGCACCGAAATCAAATCCGTCCGCGCCAGTCGCATCAGTATCAAGCAAGCTTATGTACGCGTGGACGGTGAAGAAGCCTGGCTGCTTGGCGCGCACATAGCTCCGTATGATCAGGCTGCTCACTTCAACCACGAACCGACCCGGCCGCGTAAACTCCTGCTGCACAAACGGGAAATCCGCAGTCTCTGGGACGATGTGCGCCGCAAAGGGGTAACGATTGTGCCTCTTCAAGTTTATCTAAAAGATGGACTTGCCAAGGTGGAAATTGCCGTGGCGAAGGGTAAAAATTTGTACGATAAACGCCACAGCATTGCCAAGCGCGATGCCAAACGTCAAGTTGAACGCGAGCTTCGGCGCGGCGGATGGTAAACAAAGGATTCTTATGACCGCACCATCCACCATCGGCGGCATCAACCTTCTCCCGATGGCGGAGAAACGTCGCATATATACTCACATCATCCCGCCTGAGTTGGTAGACCGTTTTCACATCAACCCGTATCTCACCGATAGAAATGGGCATGATTTAATGCATCTTGACTGTCCATCAGGCAGCACCAGCACGGAACTAAGCCTGTATCATCGCCACGGATTCCCAGACCCGATACTTTACGGACATATCACCGATACGATCAATGGGCATTTGCACATTTTGCTATACGTGCTCAATGATCCCAATTCACGTCGCTTCGACATTGATCGCATCCCAAACGGAAGCCTTACACAATTAGGAGTCGAACACCGCAACATAGATGCAGAAATCGCCGCTATGGAAGCAGGTCTCTCGCCAGGGCAAATCCGGGAGGGTCTGCACCTGCTCAAAAATGCTGCCACAACATTCGAAACTTTCATCGACGATCTAGGCCATGATATTTATTTCGCCGAACCCCTTTATTACCATAATGCACTTATTTTCGAGCGTTACGGCTTCAAGTACCAACAAGGACGCAGGCTGATGGAGCGCGTTTCGCGCGGTTTTTCGGGCGAGGGGGATTTGCTCCCTCAACTCAATGACAGCACTCCGTTTCGGCAGCCAGAAGCTGCAAACAGCATCCGCTTACGTTCGTGGGCCATCCACGATGGCATTCTTGGAGAGCGTTTCACAAATGTAACTATGTACAAACAAGTTGGGAAACATGGCGGGGTTTCTACTTGCCCCGATTGCGATTGGTGATAAGTGGAGGAAAAATGATCCAAATCGACGGAAACCATCTCACTATCAAAGAAGTTATCGCTGTAACCCGAAGTGGTGAGCGTGTCGAGCTGGCCCCGGAAGCCCATCAACGCGTGGTGCAATCCCGTTCATGGGTCGAAGATATTGTCAACGCGGATACACCCGTATACGGCATCAATACTGGCTTTGGCATTTTCTCCGAACGGCAAATCTCGAAACAAGATGCAGCCAAATTGAGCCGCAATTTGATTCTCAGTCACGCGGTTGCAACCGGTCCTGATCTGCCCGCCGAGGTTGTGCGCGCGGCCATGCTTATTCGAGCTAACACATTAGCTAAGGGGCATTCGGGCGTGCGCCCACTGATTATCGAAACATTGCTGGAGATGCTCAATCGCGCTGTCACACCGATAATTCCATCCCAGGGATCGCTGGGATCGTCGGGGGACCTGGCGCAGCTTTCGCACATGGCCTTGGTCTTCACCACAGACGAAGCCAACCTGGACGATGAATCTGGCTGGGCTGAGTTCGACGGTGAGCGCATGAGCGGTAGAGCCGCCATGCAGGCAGCAGGGATTGCGCGCGTCATTCTGGGAGCGAAGGAGGGATTAGCAGTTAACAACGGGGCTACCTTCTCGGCTGCGTTAGGAGCATTGGCCGTTTATGACGCCGATATTTTATTGCAAACCGCCAATGTTGCCCTGGCGATGAGCCTGGAAGCTATGCTCGGCGTGCGCGCAGCTTTCGACCCCCGTATTCACATGGTGCGCAATCATATTGGTCAGATGGCCGTTGCCGAGCGGATTAGACAACTCACCGAGGGCAGTACGTTGTTAAATGCCACAGGCCGCAGACAAGATGCCTATTCGCTGCGCTGTGCTCCCCAGGTGCAAGGCGCGGCGGTGGACGCGCTGCTATTCATCAAAGACCGAATTCTAGGCGAGATCAATGCTGCTACCGATAACCCTCTGCTTTTCGGGCCGAATGTTGCCATCTCCGGAGGTAATTTCCATGGGGAGCCTATTGGCATGGTGATGGATTTCTTGGGCATTGCCCTGACCGAGGTGGCGGGTATTTCTGAGAGACGAATCTTCCGGCTGACCGATGGCAATCTCAACGCTGACCTTCCCCCCATGCTGGTGGATACGCCTCAGGCTGCGGGTCTCAATTCGGGAATGATGATGCCCCAGTATACCGCTGCATCGCTTGTGCTCGAGAATCAGGCTCTGTCTTCCCCAGATTCGGTTTATTCTTTGCCCACATCGGCAGAGCAGGAAGATCATAATGCTAACTCTATGACAGCAGCCCGGCATACGCGCGAAATTATCAGCAACACGGCTCACGTATTAGCTGTCGAGGTTTATACCGCGGCCCGGGCCTTAGACCTGCGGGCGCGGATAATGCCTGAGGGTAAGATGGGGATTGGGGTTTCAGCAGCCCACCACAAAGTGCGCGCAAACGTCCCGTATCGGGCCGGAGATGCCTGGTGGGGGCCAGAAATCGAAAAGGTGCATCAGATGATCAGCAACGGAGATATTATCAATCATGTCAATCAAGTTGTTGATTTGAGATGATACCTAGCGACGACGCAAAATAGATATTAATAAACCAAAAGTGCCTATTATGCCCAGACTGATGATCACAAATCCAATCGGCACGCCGCCGGTGCCGGTGGATGTTTTTTCTGCCGGGAAAGTGGGGATCACTATGGGAGGCGGGGGGGTAAATGTGGGCATGCGTGTGGGCTGAGCTTGAACCACAAATTGAGATGCTAATGTAGGGTCAATGGTGGGAGTGACGAGCGGGGTCGGCGTGGGAGGCGGTTCCGCGATGGGAATATCTCCGCCTTCGATGCGAATCAAAGGCGCGTAGACCCAGGCAACACCTTCATCAACGCCAAGATAGAGAATCTGCACCCAATCACCCGCTGGCGTTCGTCCCAGGGCTGGAACTTCCTGACGGTTGAGTAATACTCCCACGCGCGGATAATCGGTGCCCGGCCCTGAGCGGACGTTAATTTGTTCCTCCGGTTCGGAGTATACAATCGCAATAGGCCCGGTTGGTGTTCCTGTGACAGTGGGCACGTTGACAGTGGGTTGCTGCGCTGGATTCATGGCGCGAACCCCTGAGATTTGCATAATTATTAGGCTGAATAAGCTAAGGCTTACCCATATAAATATTTTTAACTTGACGGAACGCATTGCACCTCCGGATGGGTTTATGTTTCAGTATGGTTTATATCATATTATACCTATTTTGTTCAGTCGAAATTTACTTTCTCAAGCCACCAAATGAATTCGGCGGCTGGTACGGAAAACGTGTTTGCCGAGGGTAATCACTCCCGCACGGGCGTTAACCGCACCGTGCTAAATCTACGAAGCCCGTTCGGGCTAGAATTATGCGTGCCATTGGATGTTCGTGCTAATATATTGAACGAGCACGCGAAACTCTAAAGGGCCACTCGCTCAAGCGGGCTAGACAACACCACCAACACTTTGAGCAGTTACCCCATCTTGTTAAGATAATACAACAAACGCTCTAAAAAACATGATACACTATTGATAGCAACATGCGGCGGGAATTGAATCCCGCCCTACCACTGTAGGTCAAGTTTCCTTACCTGACGGATTCGGCTGAGGATTTAACCAACGCAGTTTAATTGCGTGTGAAAACACGAAAACCAATTAATGAAACCAGAAAAAGAATTAAAAGTCTTATTAGTCGATGATGATATTCTAGCCATCGAAACGACCCGACATGGTATAAAATGTTTGGGGCACACTGTGGTGGGTGAAGCTATTAATGGTAAGCAAGCTGTCGAAATGGCTCAATCCCTGCAACCTGATGTGATTTTGATGGACTTGAAAATGCCTGATATTCACGGCATCGAAGCCACGCGGCGCATTTACCAAACTTGCCCCACGCCGGTTGTGATGCTGACTGCTTACGACACTCCCAAAATGTTAGCACAGGCTAGCGAGGCTGGGGTCGGCGCCTATTTGCTAAAGTCGTCCAAAATGGCAGCTGTCGAGCGCGCTATTACCATTGCCATAGCACGCTTCGACGACTTGATGGCATTGCGTAATTTAAATCAAAATTTGCACAATGAGATCATTCAGCGCAAACTGGCGGAAAAGAAGCAGGAAAAGGCGCAGAACTACTTGAAGGGCAGTATCGAGAGTTCTCTGGTTGGTATATTGCTCCTTGATAAACAAGGCGATTTCATTTACGTCAATCCTACTATTCTGAAGTGGCTGGACCTTAAACGAGAATATTTTATAGGTAAGACCTTCAATGAATTATCGCCCCCGATTGTGTCTCCCGAAACGAAACATCTTATCACCGAGGAGATCGAAAAGCATATCCAGACAGGTGAGGCTATCACTGGAATGGAAGTGGAGATAATTAGCAAAGCAGAAAAACATATCCCGGTAATATGCTCGGTTGCAAGGATCAAAGGCAAAGATGGAGACGTTTTAGGTGGGATTGTTCATGTAACGGATATCACCAAGCGGGTACAAGCTGAGCAAGCCCTGGAATATATGGCTAACCACGACGTTTTGACGAACCTGCCCAACCGCAGGCTATTCAATAATAGCATCAAGTTGGAGATGGCTCATGCACACCGCAACCAGCAAAAGCTGGGGGTGATGTTGTTCGACTTGGATCACTTCAAAAAAGTCAACGATTCATTGGGGCACAGAGCTGGGGATCAGTTGTTGCAAATTGTTGGCGAGCGGCTAACCAAACTCATGCGCGAGAGCGATACTATCGCACGTATGGGGGGTGACGAATTTATGCTCTTATTACCAGAAATGGTTCGCAGCAAAGATGCAGCCGATACCGCTCGAAGGGTAATGCAAGCTATTCGAAAACCATTTGTGCTTGATGGCCATGAGGTTAATATCAGCACCAGCGTTGGGATTGCTATCTATCCCGATGATGGTGAGGACGTTGACACCCTGATGAAACATGCTGACATTGCCATGTATCGAGCCAAGGATCGAGGCCGGGACAATTGTCAATTTTACAACACTGAAGATGAGTAATGCTCTCATAGGACTTAGTTCAGCGTTTCGAGCATCTCTCGTTCCTACGCTCCGCGTGGGAACGGCCAGCGATAACGCTTCGCGTAGCATACTCGAAGGAGTACTGCGTTCTACCTGTGCGACGCGGATCGTCATTCCCACGGCGACACCGCAGAGCGAGGTGACACCGCAGAGCGATGTCACCAGGCAATCAGGCAACGCGGATGTCACTAGGAAAAGTTATTCTTGGACGCTACTTTAGATCAGCGTTTCGAGCAAAGCCCGCTCGGTTTCATAACTTAATTTCTCCACGGCGTCTTCGACCGAAAGCCAAATCAATTCGTCCACCTCGGAATTGGGACGAAAGTTGGATTTCCCCACAATTGTCATATTCCAGAATAATACTATTTTTGGGCTGCCCATAGCAACATAGGCCGTACTACCAGCGAAGCTGACCAATTCTGCTTTGTGATTGGTTTCCTCGTAAACTTCACGCAGAGCCGTGTCCTGCCATCGTTCGCCGGGATCGCGTTTCCCCTTGGGCAACGACCAATCATCATAATGTGGGCGATGGACAACGGCCAACTCTCGACCCGATTCGGACTCGCGCCAAAGTAGGCCTCCCGCGGCCTCGATAACATCTGCTTGGGGGGGTTCGATTTGTTTAGTCATAATTTCCTCACTTTCATAAATTGTACGAAAATATCAAAACTCTTCATCTACGCAAGATCTGTTCAAGTCTAAAAAGCAGAACCGCAAAGACTAATTTTTGGACAGGATTAACAAGATTTTCAGGATTTTTTCTTGTTTTTATCGTGTTCATCCTGTAAATCCTGTCATTTTACCCTACTCTGTGTGGAGAACTGAACAACCCTGGCATCTCCGCGTAAATACTTCTACGGCACAGACGATACCCAATTATACAACAGAGCAATTTTGATTTGGAAACAAATAAGCATTCGCGGTAGACTCTGAGCATCTATCATCCCTATAGAAAAAAGTGGCTCTTTAGGATTTTACGGGGTAGAAAGAGTATTGGCATCGAATTTCGCGAATTAGCACGAATGCCCAAGGGCACGCAAAGCGAAAAGAAAAAATTAGCGAAAATTCGTGTAATTAGATGCGAAAAATTGTGACTTGGTAAATCTACCCCGTAAGTTCCCAGAGACCCAAAAAAGCGTTAATGCAACATGCGGCGGGAATCCCCTTCGGGGACGCAAAGCGTAGAATCCCGCCCTACTTTTGAACAGTTACGAGAAAAACACAAAAAGCTCCGTAGCCTTTAGAATCCGCGCTAACCCGCCTGATCAGCGAAACCCCGCGTCCTATTTATTCGTATATGAAAGCCAAAAATCAAAACATCCTGCGCTTACGCGCCGAACTCCTGGTGCAGCGGCTGGAACACCTCTCCGCCGATTCGATCTGGGCACATCGGGCCAGCGGCGTGCGGGCTTCACTCCACAAAGCCCTGACCCGCGGCAGCGCTGACACCGACCCGGATTACACCAACGCCATCATCCAGCGTGGATTCGAGATTCTGGAAAAAGCTGCCCAAGAGCTGGCCGCTCCCGATTCGGACAACCAGTCATGAAAATTCGCTCTCTAATAACACTCTCTTTAATAGGATGGCTATTGACCGCTTGTTTCCCCTCGTTACAAAACCAGGCGATAGTCTCAACTTCGCCAACGCTAACAGTGAAGCCGTCCACCGCCCCAACGGACAATGCCCAACCTCCCACGGCCACAATGCCGGCAACCACCATCACGCCCGTCCGAACATCAACCCCCGCTCACACACCCAACAAAACACCGCCGCCATGCTCGCAGGCAAACCTCATCACAGACATTACCATCCCCGACGGAACTATAATCCAAGCGGGCGAGATATTACTCAAAATTTGGCAGCTTCGAAATACCGGCTCCTGCACCTGGAAACACACCCAATATCAACTGGAATTCGCTCATGGAGAACGGCTCAGCGGCCCCACCACAGCCCAGGCCTATTTTTATCACCCTGGGTCGCTGCTGGAACTATCTCAATTTGGAAACTCAGATTGGAAAAATATACTGGGCGAAGTGCCTCCGGGGGAAGTGGCAAACGTCCCATTGCTATTAAAAGCGCCGCAACAGCCAGGCATCTACTATAGTTACTGGCATTTGCAAGACACACAAAGCAACACAGCAGCCACACTCTGGGCAGCAATTATTGTAGAGACTGAAGCCGAGGCCGAGACCGAAACGCCATTGCCACAAACAGATTGGAGCGGAGAATGGCTGCACATCAACACCTGGTTTACCGCCCCCGACGCTCCTCCGGGCCGGCTGGTATTACAGCAAACACAAAACAAACTCAGCGGCTACTTCTACACCAAAAACAACCAACAAAGCGGCGCCTACCCCGTCATCGACCAAAATGGCGCCGACCTGGTCATCGTCGAGGGCACAATATCTGAAGACCAGCAACAAGCAGAAGGCTTCTTTAGTCTGGCGTGGGGAGAAGCAATGCCATTTCGATGGCAAATGTCCCCAAATTTCAACCAGTTCGAGGGCGTCGCCAACCCCGGAGCTGACGATAGCGGCTTTTGGTGCGGCGGCCGCGGCGGATTGGCACCACCAACACGTTCACCACAGGACGATAGTGGTCGCTATTAGACAGGTGACAGTCACTTAGTGGCTATACTAAATTCAGACCTTATTCTGGTTTGCAAGCTCATTTTTCCAACAAAAGCGCCGGAGCAAGTGACTGTCACCTTTTTGCCACCGCAGGATGATTTATGACTTTACGCACATACCTTCAACGCTTAGAAAAAGATGAGCAAATACTCCACATCACCAAGCCTATTTCCACAAAATATGAGATAGCCGCGCTGCTCAAAAAACTGGAGCCCCGTCGGGTGATTTTCGATAACGTGATCGAATCCGATTTCCGAGTGATGGGTAATCTGTTCTGCACCAAAGCGGATTTTGGCGATTATTTTGGGATTTCTGCCTCGGAGATTATTCCGCTGTTGACGCAGGCAATCGCTGACCGGGGGAAAGACCTCAGCCCCAACCCGAAATCCGACCAGGTTGAGGCAGGGCCAGCCCCATGTCAGGAAATCTTTCACCCCAGGCCTGATCTCACTAAACTCCCCATCCTGCGGCATTTTAGCAATGATGGCGGCGCATACATCACCGCGGGCGTCTTTGCTGCCTCGCATCCCCAACACGGCCAAAACCTGGACTTTCACCGCTGCATGCAATTTTCGCCCACCGAGATGGCAATCCGCGTGGTCACAGGTCGCCACTTCGACGCTTTTCTGCAAGACCAGGATTATGTGGATGTGGCCATCTGTATCGGCAATTCACCCAACGTGCTTGTCGCGGCGGCCACATCGGTGGAGCTCGGTGTCGACGAGTTGACCATCGCCAACGCGCTAGAGCCGCTTCAACTGGTGCGTGCCAAAACCGTGGACGTGCTCATCCCTGCTGAAGCCGAAATAGTTTTGGAGGGCACGGTCTATCGCCACCATCGTCACGCCGAAGGCCCTTTCGTAGATTTGACAGGGACTCAAGACATCGTCCGGCAGGAGCCAGTTTTCGAGCTAAAGGTCATCACCCACCGCAAGGATGCCATCTGGCAAGCATTAGTGCCGGGAGCGATGGAACATAAGCTATTGATGGGCATGCCGCGCGAACCGACCATCTTCCAAAAAGTGAATCAAGTTGTCCAATGTGTGGATGTCAACATTAACCCCGGCGGCTGTTCGTGGCTTCACGCGATTGTGCAAATCGACAAACGCGCTGATGATGATGGCGTCAAAGCGATTCGGGCAGCATTTGCCGGGCATCGTTCGTGTAAGCACGTTTATGTGGTTGATAAAGATATCGACATTTATGACCCTGTGCAAGTTGAATGGGCTTTGGCGACCCGTTTTCAGGGTGATCGCGATTTGGTCGTGTTAGATAAAGAACCGGGTTCGAGCCTGGACCCAAGCGCAGAGCCACACACAAAGATGACCACGAAAATGGGCTTCGACCTGACCGCTCCATTAGGTACAGCGCGGCAGCATTTTGAGAAGGTGGTTTATCCTGATATTGATGTCGATAGGTTTGTGTAAGCAGCAAACCTCACCCACCCCCCTGGCCCCCTCCCTCTCCGCCTACAGAGAGGGAGGGGGCAATGCCGTTCCGTTCGTAGGAGTAGGGCGGGATTCTACGCTTTGCGTCCCCGAAGGGGATTCCCTGTGCCTAACCGCTGTGACCGGCCTCGTAAAAATCTTCTCACCGCTGTGACCGGTCTCCTAACCGACTGCTGTGACCGGTCTCCTGACCGAGTCACTCATTCCACAGTCGCACGGTCGGGAGACCGGCTCCAGCAAAAAAGATTTGTGCTTCACGAAGACCGGTTCCAGCAAAAAGGATTTGTGCTTTACGAAGACCGGCTCCAGCAATTTGGTAAAATAAACCAAAACTCTGCGCTTTTGCGTTAAATAAGAAAGGAACCATGCAACTAAACCAAAAAGAACAAGCTATGCTCAACGGTGAGCAGGGGCGCGCTACCCAAAAGGCTATGGAAATTCTGGCTGCGCTGGGGCGTATTTATGACGCCGAAAGGTTGATCCCGGTCACGTCGGTGCAGATTGCGGGGGTCAGTTATGCTAATTTGGGGGAGGCCGGGCTGGCATTTTTAGCCGAAATGGCCGACGGCGGCGGTCGCGCCCGCGTGCTTAGTACTCTCAACCCGGCCGGGATGGATATCGAGAATTGGCGGGCTTTGGGCATCAGCGCGGAGTTTGCCGAGAATCAACAACGCGTGCTGGACGCTTTCAAGCGCATGAACATCATCACAACGGCCACTTGCACGCCTTATTTGATTGGCAATCTGCCCCACTTTGGCGAGCATATCGCCTGGGCCGAGAGCAGCGCAGTATGTTATGCCAACTCGGTGCTGGGGGCGCGCAGCAACCGCGAGGGCGGGCCCAGCGCGCTGGCAGCTTCACTGACGGGGTTGACGCCCGAATATGGTTATCATTTGGACGCGTATCGACAGCCTACGCTAACGGTTACGGTAGAAGGCATGGGGATTGAAAACTCAGATTTTGGGGCTCTGGGAAAGGTGATTGGGGAGAAGTTGGAGGCTGGTGGGAAACGGCGCGTTCCCTACATTAGAGGTATCGATGAGGCCTCGGTAGAGAACTTGAAGTCTTTTTGCGCCAGTGTGGCAACCTATGGGGGTGTGGCTCTCTTTCACATCAACGGGATCACGCCTCAAGGGGGTTGTGTTACTCCGCCTGGGGATGAGATTATCATCAACAAAGAGGATATGCAGCAGGCGATTGATTCCATCAATGACGCGGAATCTGAAGAAATAGATTTTGCCAGCCTGGGATGCCCGCATTTGTCTATCAAAGAGATTGCTCGCATCGCCAAATTGTTGGAGGGTCAGCGGGTCACGAAGGAGTTTTGGATCACGACCGCCCGCCCGACGAAGGAAATCGCCGACCGGATGGGGTACACGGAAATTATCGAGGCTGCGGGGGCTAAGTTTGCGGCTGATACTTGCTGCGTGGTCGCGCCCATCGAGGGCCGCTTCACCGCCCTGGCCACCGACAGCGCAAAGGCCTGCTATTATGCTTACGCAAAGAATAATTTTAGGACGGCTTTGA
>JAYELX010000376.1:0-12362 GCA_034717875.1 Chloroflexota bacterium
TATGAATACGTGTATCTCCTAGACACTGATGGCCTGGTACTTGTGTCTATTCAACGCGAAGGCCTCCCCAGCATAGAGGGAAATTTTTATTGGGACAGAAATTATTTTCTCCAGGCTAGGGAAGGAAATACCTATATCGATGCCCTGGTCGGACGTTCTAGCAAGCAGTTGGGTTTCTATTTCACAGCCCCGGTTTTCGATGCTCAAAACGATGTTGTGGGAGTGGTTGCCATTAAGCTCAAGGGAGATGCGATCACTGATGTAATCAACACATTCAACGAGAAAAGCGGATCAGTCTCGGCTTTTCTCGTTGATTATCAAGGGATTGTTGTCAGCGCACCGACGTTTCATCCCCAATGGCACCTCCAGGGGTTGGCAAAGCTTTCTCCAGATGACAAGGCTGAGGCCGAGAAACGCTTTGTCATGGATACTCCGCTTTCATATATTGGGATTCCTGAATTGGGGGTTTTTATGGGGGCTGATTCAGGCATTGTGGATTATGATGATCCTGAGAATGATCAGTCCTACATTGTTGGGCATCAAGTCACGGAGAATCTAAACTGGGTGGTTGGGGTCACCATGCCATCATCGGAATTTATGACGCCGATTCTTAAACTAGTGCTGAGGGTCGCGATAGGCGGGGTTATTTTGATGGGAATCGTTGCTTTCATGGCAATTCGCCTGGCCCGCGGGATTGCTCGGCCTGTCACAAAGTTAGCTGGGATAGCCCAAGATGTAGAAGAAGACAAACCTTTTAATCCGGAGAATATCTCCGATGTGATGGCCTTGGGAGATGAGATCGGACATCTGGCACGTGTCTTTAGTAATATGGTGTTGGCATTGCGGGCGCGTATGGCTGAACTACAGACAATTTACGAGATTGGCAATAAAATTAGCTCCAACATCGAATTGACCGATACGCTAAGCGATGTCATTGATTCTTTGAGCAACGTGATTGATTTCGACGCTGCCGAAATTTGCCTCTACAACCGTAGAAAGGAAAACCTGTCACTCTATCTAACTAATAATGAGATTATGAGTGCGGACGAAACCGTAACAAAACATACCTATGACCCTGATAAAGACTATTTTCCTCACCTACTCGAAGAGCGGCATGGTTTATTAGTACAAGACATCGTCACTTTCGAAGAATACATTTTAACTACTCAACGCTCTTGGGATATGATCCAACCAAAATCATATCTAGGGGTATCATTACGAGATAAAGGTAATGTCGTCGGCACAATCGAAATGGTCAACAGCAGTATTGATGGATTCAACCAAGATAACTTGCGAATTCTCGAAAGCATCTCTATCCAGGCCGCGGTAGCCATTAGCAATGCCCGCGAGGTCAAAGAGCGAGAACGCCGGCTAAAAAATATGGAAATCGTAGTCGATGAGTCCAAAGTAGATGAACATATCCACGCTCTTACAAATAGTGACTTTTTCCAAACTATCAAAGAAAAAGCCAAGCAGCGTCGTTCTTGATATTGACATTAGAACAGCAATTCCCGCTTTGTAGCTAGAAGCAGACTTCGGAAGTCTTTGAAAACGCATTTATTGGCGAAATATGTCACTGGAGACTTCCGAAGTCTTGACATTTCCTCATATCGGGAATTACTGACATTAGAACCAGGTAACAATCACTTTTGGCTTGAAACGATCAATGGGTCGAGCGTTAATAAACCTGATTTTTACCAGCTTGACTGTTATCAAAAGACTATCATTCAAGGCGATTGCAATAAAAAAGGAGCGACACACTTTTTCTCCAACGATGATAGTTGCTAAAACGCAGAATAAAGTGTGCATGCAAATGTTGTCATAGTTTTACCCCCGTCGCCCGGTTCCCCGTTTGGGAAAGCAGCCGGGCTGCATTTGCAAAGCGCAAAGCGAGCGAGCGCGGCCTGAAAATAGTCCCAGTGGGGCTTTGCAATATTAGCCGGGACGCATAGCCTAACCTGGCACACGAATGACAACTCCAAAATAAATACCCAGGTGCAGTATTGCATCTGCTATGCTAAAATCTATTGTGAGGTCTTGAACCATCATTTGTATTTCATGGTAGAGGAGCACCGTTATTATCAAAAGTGGAGGACAGAAAATGATATCAACACGGGAGAAAATCAAGTTTATGAAATATGTGTCCTCATTCAAGAACTTGAGTGAAGAACAGCTAGGGATATTGGCTGATCTATGTGAGGAAAAAAGTTACCCCCAGGGAGACTTGATTTTTCAACAGGGGGATACAGGCAGCGCATTGTATATTGTCATAGAAGGGCAAGTGCTGCTGGAACGCGAACTGGAGCAACGCACCGATACAATTTCCATGAACATGGTTAAGCCTTATACATCTTTTGGGGAAATTTCTTTATTTCACGATGCGCCGCGGTCTGTAACTGCCACGGCAGTCCAAGATGTAAAATTATTGCGCGTTGACAATGAGAATTTTCTGGCCTTCATCTGTAAATATCCTGATCTATTACTGGAACTCAACCAAGTACTGAGCCAACGTCTTCTCGAAGCTTATGACAAAATCTCCGAATTGATGCGCCTTAGGAAACCGCGTGAGTTGCATAACTTATATGACAAGCTGGATTTTTAGATAGCTGTTTCAGGTTGGCAATGCCACGCCACGGGCGCACAGCGAGGCGAGAGTACAAGACTATCACCCGAATTACTAAGCCAAAACACAGTTTACTATCGTCTCGTGAAAAGCAAATCGGAGGCTCTTTAGGATTTTACGGGGTAGAAAGAGTATTGGCATCGAATTTCGCGAATTAGCACCAATTACCGTAAGGTAAGAAAAAATTAGCGAAAATTCGTGAAATTAGATGCGGACATTTGTGACTTGTCAAATCTACCCCGTAAGTTCCCAGAGACCCAAATCGGATTACCAACGCCATAGGCACGCACAAAACAACTCATTTTGTAATTAGAAGAGGAAGGTTGCCAATGAATAAAATAACTCCCCGCACCCCCATTCTGGAAACGGCCTGGCATCGTTATGCTCAACTAGATGCTAATGCAATCTCTGCTCAAAAACGTCATATAAGTCTAAAACGATGGATCGCTTTTCTAGGCGTACTGGCCACCGTTTTTGCAATTCTAGTCAATAATTACAGCGATATTTTGCCCGAATGGGCCGCACTGGGCGTAAGAACATTACTGATTTTGACTCCGATCACTGGCTCGGTGATTGCTGCTTTTGCAAACAAATTCCAACAAGGTCAAAAATACCTGGCATTGCGAGCTGCCGCAGAGGAAGTTATCTCCGAGATATACAAATATCGCACTATCTGGAGAAACTTGCCGAATCGCAATAAACGGCTCAATGACCGTCTGGCAGCCATTCAGCGCAAATTGTTCCGCGCTGTTGGTGGCGAGCTTGTGCTGGATCAGTATGATGATGACCTGCCTCCATACTATGATCCGTCGCAAGATCACAATGACCCCGGATTCGATGATATCACTGGGGATAAATACTTGACCTACCGACTGGAAAATCAACTCGTCTGGCACATCGATAAGAATCTAAAAATACAACACAGCCGCAAGCGAACTCAATTCTTGATTCTAGCCTTTGGTGGCGCCGGTGCGTTTCTGGCCGCATGGGGCGGAAGTTTAGCAATATGGGTAGCATTCACGGCCGCAATTGCTTCTGCATTGATTGGCTGGGAAGAATTGCGCGGCCTGGATATGAAAGTGAGCAATTATAGTCAAGTGATTCTGGAACTGAACATCATCCGCGACCGCTGGTTGATGCTCACTGAAAACGAGCACACGGAAAAAGAACTCATCAAGATGGTGAGTGAGACAGAAAACTTGCTGTGGAATCAGAATTTGGAGTTCGTTAGCGCGATGCGTAAAGCTCTCGCCGATGCAGAGGGAGATGAAGACGAACTAATAGAGCATGCTCTCGATAAAGCTCAAGAGGCCACAACTCAAATGCAAGAAAATTTGCGCGCAGAAACCAAAGCAACCTATGATGAAACCATCGACGAGACCGTGGAACAAATCGAAACAGCTATCGAAGATACCGCTGGCTCGCTCGAAAGCATGTACGCAGAGATGATCGCACACCCAGACGAAGAAGACGTTCTCCCACCAGAGGCTATGCCTGAAGAAACCTTCGCCGACATTGTGAACATCGAAAGTGCTGTGGACGACGCCCTGGCCGAATCTGCCGTTGTTGGAAAACCCAACACAGTCGAAACCGCCGACGCTGCCCCCGAAGAAGAGTTGATCGACGAAGATTTTAGCAGTGGTGTTGTTGACGAAGGCACAGGTGAAGAGGGCTTCGTTGATGAAGATTTTGGTGATGACGCCGAGGAAGACTATGGCGATGAATTCGTCGAAGAAGCCTGGGACCAGGAATCCGAATAGACGTCGAGAAAATTTAATAGCGGTGACAAAGTAAGTGATAATGATGCTTACACAAGGTGACAGTCACCTAATAAAATCAATGCGTGTTCTGCATCAGTCCACTTACCCAGCGCATTTCCTTCAACAGAATTCCTTTACAGGTGACAGTCACCTGAGTTCGTCATTTACTATCGCCCCCCTGATTGGCTGATAAATCTTTTTGGACGCAGATTCTCGCAGATCGCTTCGCTTTGCGCGCCTGTGGCGTGGCGTGCCTTGCTTTGCCACACGGTGTGCACCCACTTGGTGTGCCTTGCTTTGCATGCCTTGCTTTGCATGCCTTGCTTTGCATGCCTACGGCAACGGCAACGGCAATGGCAAAAACCAAAAAATCTGCGTAAATCTGCGCCCAATTTTTTGTTTGTGAGGCTAATCTGTCAATACAACGGAGTTTTGTCAGTCAACCAAATCACCCCCACCAGAAATAATCGTTACCCCGAGAGGAGTAGAATATGAGCAAAATTGGTGATGCACTCAAAAAATTTTTAGGAGAACCAAAAGCTGATATTGCCAGTCGAACAAAAACTAATCCCATTGATACAAATGCGCCCGAAGAAGCAGCCACTGATGGTGCTGTCACGGCCGCAAAAGCGACTACCAACTTGGCGGTGAAGGAGGCTGTCAAGGATGTTATGGTTGATTCTCAAGGGACACTCAAGGAGGCCATTCAAAATGTCGCAAAGGAAGTTGAACTTGTACAACAAGCCGAAGCCATTAGTTCCGATCAACAAAAATCTGATCTGCCCAAAGCCAGACCGCATGCTTTCGTAGTAATGCCTTTTGGGCAAAAAGAAGGCCTCGATGGGCAAATTATCGACTTCAATGCAATCTATCGCGATTTGATCGCGCCTGCTCTCGAAGATGCGGGTTTCGAACCCTTTCGCGCCGACGAAGAAACCGTCAGTGGCGATATTCTCACCGATATGTTCCAGGAATTGCTTCTAGCCGATCTGGTCATCGCCGATATGAGCATCGACAATGGCAATGTCTTCTACGAACTAGGTGTGCGGCATGCCTTTCGCAAGCGCGGGATTGTGCATATTCAATCCGGGCGCGCTTATATGCCCTTCGACATCTTCAATGTACGCACTATTCCATACCACACTGGCGATGACGGCAAGCCCGACCCCGAGTTCCTCGAGAAAGACATCCAGTCGATTTCCCGCGTTTGCCGCGACACTTGGGCATCGGATCAGGAAACTATTCACAGCCCCATCTTCAACTTGCTTACAGGATTGACGGAACCGGATCGCAAAGCCTTGCGCACACCCCTGGCAACCGGGTTTTGGCGAGAATATAACGAGTGGAAAGAGCGCGTGACCGTGGCTCAACGCCAGAAGCGCATCGGCGATGTGATGCTGCTAACCGAGGAAATCAGCAACCCGCTGATCAAAGAGGAAGCTATCGGGGAAGCCGGACGGGCCTTACGCGGCATGGGACGCCATGAGTTAGCTTTAGAGCAATATCGCCAGGGGATAGAACTCAACTCTACGAATATGGAATTCCGTCGTCAAGAGGCATTTCATCTCAACCGTCTCGGCCGCGTGGATGAGGCCATCGTCAAGTTGGAAAACTTACTCGAAGATAATCCCAACGATACAGAAGCCATTTCCTATTTAGGTCGCGTTTACAAAGATATGTGGGCCGAATCGTGGGAAAATATCGAGGCTGAAGACAAGCGTCATCAAGAAGCCTTCGATGCGTCTCATTGGTTGGTCAAATCATTTCACACCTATCTAAAAGGTTTCTACTACGATCTGAATGAATACTATCCTGGCACCAACGCTCTGACACTGGCGATTATTCTCGATCATTTGGTTGAGCAATACGACGAAGGTGATGACCCTGATGTGCAGGCCATTCGAGACATTTTACCCAACCTGAAGGGCACACTCGAATTCTCGTTGGAAAATCTAACCCAGGATGATGCCAGCGATTACTGGACACTGGCATCCCTGGCAGAATTGAAAGTGATGACGGCGGAAAATCCCAATGAAGCCAAACGCGCCTACAGAAAAGCACTCACCGCTGCCCGGAAGAACGTCTTCTATTTGCAGTCGTCCATCGACCAATTGAATATGCTTAAATCACTGTCGCTGCGTCTAGATTATGTGGATGCAGGTGTTCAGGTACTGAAGGACGAGATTCGACGCATTCGCAAAGATGCACCTGAAGACGAAACATCCGAAGAGAAAACTGATCGGGGGCGAGTGTATCTCTTCACGGGTCATAAGATCGATATGAATGACAAAGGCTTGCGGCGTTTCCCGCCAGAGATGGAGAAAGAAGCTCGTAAGCGCATAGACGCTGCATTGGAAAAATATAACACCGATGACGACGACTTGGCTGTTACGGCTGGTGCAGCCTGCGGCGGCGACATTATCTTCATCGAGGCCTGTTTGGAGCGCGGCATGTCCGTTGATGTGCATCTGCCGTTCAGTGAGCCGCTATACATTAAAAACAATGTCAGTTTCGCCGGTGACCAATGGGTGGAGCGTTTCTACAATTTACGCAACCACAACAACGTCAACATCCGATTCCAATTCGACCATATTGGCAAGGTAAAATCTGACGATGATATTTATAAACGCAATAATCGTTGGGCTATTTATTCGTCATTGATTCAGGGTATCGATCGCGTCCGCCTGATCGCTTTGTGGGACGGCAAGGTGGCGGCAACCGATCGCGACGGGCTACTTGTGAGTCACATGGTCGAAGAAATGCGCCGCCTGGGTGGCTACGTGAAGCATTTGAATACTACCAAGTTCGATTATTGGCAAGCTGGCGGCAAGGTTGGGGCTGCCTTGGACAAGTTGGCAGGTTTGTAAATTCTACTACCTTCAAATCTAAATGAGATTGCCCTGCCTAGAAATGGGATTTGTTTGCAAAAAGCCGCTTGGTTTCGACAATATTTCGACAGGCTCAATACCACGGCTCAACCGGCGTTTACCAATTTGCCAATCTACCAATTCCCCAATCTTCACCATGCTTATCAACAATCACGACCTCTACATCGAGACTGATGGCCCAACGGATGCCCCCGCGGTGGTACTGCTCCACCACGGGCTTGGGTCAACGCGGGCCTGGCAAGCGCAGGTTCCCGCGCTGGTGGAGGCTGGGTATCGAGTGGTGGTCTATGATCGCTGGGGCTATGGTCGTTCGGACCCGCGTCCCAATCTGGATGCCCCAACATTTGATACAGATATTGCTGATTTCCGTTCGGTTTTAGATAAGCTCAATCTGCAACGCGCAGCCCTGATCGGTCATAGCGACGGCGGCACCATTGCTTTATATATTGCAAGTCAATTTCCCCAGCTTGTTGTTGCCCTAGTCACTGTGGCCGCGCATATTTATCTGGAACGCGCTACAATGGAGCCGGGCATACAGAGCATAATGCAGACTTATGAACAATCCCCGCGTTTTCGCAAAGGACTGCGGCGGTCACACGGGGAGAAAACTGATGATTTAATCCGGTCATGGCACCGTGATTGGCACACAGCGGAAGCCCTGTCCTGGGATATGCGCCCTCAACTCGCCAAGATCACCTGCCCCACATTGGTGATCCAGGGTGAGGAAGATGAACACGCCTCATCACAACATGCCATTGACATCGCCGAGAATATTTCTGGCGCTGAACTGTGGCTGGTACCCGATGGTAATCACATGATTCCCCAAGATTCGCCGAAGGCATTTAATCGTAGGCTGTTACAATTTTTACAAGATTTATGATAACCTTTTACTTCCCCACCTCAATCCTTGCTTTGCATGCTTTGCACCCCAAAGGGAGAGGAAGTTATCCCCTTCGCGAAGCACACCCGACGGGGTGCTCCCCCCGGGATGCCCAACGGGCACGCAGAGCGAGGGCTATGAGGGCAAGGAGACTGATAATCACGCTTTGTGAGCAGTGCGGCAGGGATCCCCTCCGGGGACGCAAAGCGTGGAATCCCGCCCTACTTGCTTTACCAGGAGAAACCATGTTCAACAAAGTTCTAATCGCCAACCGTGGAGAAATTGCTGTTCGAGTCATGCGCGCCTGTCGAGAGCTGGGCTTGGGAACCGTTGCAGTGTACTCCGAAGCCGACCGGCAGGCACTTCACGTCCGGCACGCTGATGAAGCCTATCTATTAGGCCCGGCTCCGTCACGCGAGTCGTATTTGCGCGCTGACAAGATTATCGAGATTGCCCAAAAGAGCGGGGCCGGGGCTATTCATCCCGGCTATGGCTTTTTGGCCGAACGAGCAGATTTTGCTCAGGCCGTGTTAGACGCGGGGGTAGTGTTCATCGGGCCAAAACCATCATCGATTGCGGCCATGGGAGACAAAGAAGTCGCTCGGGCAACGGTAGCCTCTGCGGGGGTGCCCGTTGTTCCCGGCACAGAGGGCGTAGGTTCTCTAAGTGATGCTGATCTGCTGAAAATCGCCCCAAAGATTGGATTCCCCTTGTTGGTCAAAGCCACAGCGGGCGGCGGCGGAAAAGGAATGCGCGAGGTCAGCTGCCTGGAAGAAATGCCGGGGTTGTTGAAATCAGCCCGAAGAGAGTCCGAATCATCCTTTGGCGATGGCAATGTTTATCTAGAAAAGCTAGTCGAAGGGGCGCGCCACATCGAATTTCAGATTTTAGCCGATAGGCATGGAAATATAATTCATCTGGGAGAGCGCGAATGCTCGCTTCAACGGCGTCACCAAAAATTGCTCGAGGAGTCTCCTTCCCCCTTTGTTGGTAATGACGATGAATTTCGCCAGCACATTGGTGCTGTGGCTGTACGAGCGGCGCAATCGGTGGAATATGTCAACGCAGGCACAATCGAGTTTCTGGTCGATAAAGACAAGAATTTTTATTTCTTGGAGATGAACACCCGCTTACAGGTGGAGCACCCCATCACCGAAGCCGTCACTGGAGTAGATATCGTCAAAGAGCAAATCCGCATTGCCCGCGGGCGGACATTGGGGCATACGCAGGAAGAGATACAAATGCACGGATGGGCTATCGAATGCCGCGTCAATGCCGAGGACCCATACAGCAATTTTATGCCATCAACTGGTCGAATAACGCACATGCTCTTGCCCACAGGGCCAGGAGTGAGGGTGGATACCGGCGTGTACCCGGGGTTCGAGATTTCCCCATATTATGATTCTTTGATCTCGAAACTTATTGTGTACAGCGAGACGCGCGCCGAATCGATTTTACGAATGCGCCGGGCATTGGAGGAATATAAAATTGTGGGGGTGCGCACTAATATCCCTTTTCATCAGAATATCATAGATTCACATCGCTTTATGGCAGGGCAATTTGATACCCAATTTGTGGAGAAGCGGTTTTCCATGGAACAGGCTGACCGTAGTCGGGATACGCACCCGGATATTGCTGCGGTTATGGCCACATTAGCCGCACATCAACAGACTCAACACTCGGCTCACGTGATTCGGCGTGGCAAGCGCGATACCAGTAACTGGAAATGGATTGGCCGCTGGGAGCGCATGCATCGGTGAAATGTGGGCTAGTGGTCATACAGTAAGTGATGACCACAGGTGACAGTCACCTGCGAAAGTGGCTTGTTGCAAAAAACATATTGGTTAGCATGATGGTTTAGAGTGTAAATCGAATTTAAAGGTGACTATCACCTCACGCAAATATTTTTATCACCCACCTTTTTACCACTACCGAATATGGATGTTGGAGACAGAATTATGAAATATATTACAACAGTTGATGACCAGGATTTCAACATCGAAATTTTGGATGAACACGATATTGTGGTAAATGACAAAGCCTATAGCGTGGATTTTGAATCGGTCAGCGGGCAACCGGTTTTTTCGTTGATCGTCAACGGGGAATCATACGAGGCGTATATTTACGAGGATGATGGCAATTGGGAGGTGCTTTTACGGGGCACGCTCTACCCGGCAACAGTGGTTGATGAGCGTGAACAGCGTCTGCGTTCAGCCTTCGGCGGTCGCCCGGCGCAAAGCAGCGAATTTTATCTTAAATCTCCCATGCCGGGGCTGGTATTCAAGGTTCTTGTCAAAGATGGGGATAAGATTGAAGAGGGTGATGTATTAGTTATTTTGGAATCGATGAAAATGCAAAACGAGCTTAAATCGCCGCGTGATGGCGTGGTCTCGCGAGTACGCGTCGCAGATGGGGACAATGTCGACCGCAAAGAAACGCTGCTCAGCGTAGTTTGAAATCGAGGTTGAGTCGCTGTTGCTTCAACCCATTTGCATCTCGATTGCCCCCATGTTAGAATCACCCTGTATAATTCAATCAATACACACAAATGGAGAACCAGATGCCTGAAATGGTAGAAGTCGCAATCGATAGTATTCGTGTAAGTCTAATGAACCAGCAGCGTATTGTGATTCTGCGCGAATTGGAAACTGAACGCTACCTGGCTATTTGGGTTGGCGTCTACGAAGCAGAACACTTAACCATCGCGCTGCAAGACATCAACGTCTCCCGCCCTTTGACGTATGATCTGTTCTTGAATATGCTCGAATCGCTCGATGCTCAGATATTACGTGTGGAAGTAGTGTCATTACGAGATGAGACTTTCTATGGCAATGTTGTTTTAGAGATAAATGGACAAGTATCCAGCATTGATGCGCGCCCCTCCGACGCAATAAATTTAGCCGTTCGTTACAACGCCCCAATTTTCGTAGCGCGCGAGGTGATGGATGTAGCCGGGATCACTCCAGACGAGGATCTGGTTTCCACAGATGAACCCAAAGAAGGCGAAACACTTCCTGAGGAAGATGAAGAACGCCTCTCCATTTTCGAGGATTTTCTGGGGCAACTAGATGAAGACAATGAGGGGAAAGATGGCTAATATCTAACCTCTTCATATTTCGAGGTCGCCGAAGGCGTGCCACACGGTGTTGCCAGCGGCATGCAAAGCACACCCACCCCCTGTCCCCCTCCATCTCCGCCCACAGAGAGGGAGGGGGAAGTGTCGTTCCGTTCGTAGGGCGGGATTCCATTCCCGCCGCATCATCTTGAAACAAAGAGTGTCAATCCTAGTATTTAGACAAAAACAAGGATTATGTGTATAGCACCTACATGTCAGCAATTCCCTATTTGACATTATTTGCAAGTCATTTTTCTAAAAACAGCTCGAAATGACCGCCGCTCGGTCTGGAGACCATCGCTGTCCAGTTTGTGTGAGCCATATCGGGAATTGCTGCCTACATGTTTAGACAAGATTACGAACCCCTGGAACAGTATCTGCGCTCGGGAAAAGTCCTGCTGATCTATGGCGCGAGGTGCGTTTGCAAAATGTCCCTGCTACAAAAATACCTTAAATATCCGCCCCTAAAATACAAACTTGACTTTGGCGATAATATCCGCACGCAGCATATTTTAGGATCGCAAAACTTGACAGAATTTCTGCCTGATGCCGAGGGATACGAACTTCTTGCCATTGACGAAGCGCAAAACTCCAGACGACTACCAGGATTTTGTGCTGCCCTAGGCAAAATTCGAACTTACTCAAAATAGAGATGTGCATTGCATCTGCTCTTGATGCGTTGCACATCGGATTGCCAGAAAACATCCTATATTTACCGTCTCGCAGGTGCAACGCTCACAAACTCTTCTAATATGACTGGCTTACTCATATAGTCATCCATGCCTATGGATAAGTGTTTTTCACGATCGCCTTCCAAGGCATTGGCCGTCATAGCAATAATGTGAGGTTGTTGTTCTGTAGCCTAGATTTCCAAATCTCGTTGCTGCGGGATGCGGATGCACACCTCTTGCGTGGAAATCCCGGCTAAGGAATCGTGATTAAATAACTTTCCCATTTATTGGTTTCAAACCCGACAGGTTTTTAGTAGAATCTCATCCAAAAGCGGTCTCAGGTAGCCCAGATGCGCTTTTTCAAAGACGATTGTGGAAACCTGTCGGGTTTTATGCGCAAGTTATTTAATTCTCATTCCTAAGTG
>JAYELX010000377.1:0-2396 GCA_034717875.1 Chloroflexota bacterium
TAGCACCCTATCAGGGCACCGCCGAGCGGGCGTGTTCTTACGAACCTAGCAGAATCAACAATTATTTCATAAAATCAATATGTTTCGCGGTTACCACTCCCGCACGGGCGTTAACGCACCGTGCTAAGCCTACGAAGCCCCTTCGGGCTAGAACTTTGCGTGCCATTGGGCATTCGTGCCAATTTGTTGCCCGAACACACAAATTTCTAAAGGGCCGCCCGCTCAAGCGGGCTAGACAACACCACCAACATTTTGAGCAGTTACATCCAAAGCATATCTTCATACCGGGTATTGTTGATACAAACAGATTATGAAAAAACGCATTGGCATTTTCTTTCTCATCGTGGGGATATTCTTTTTAATTATATTTGCAGCTTCTGTCGAAAGTGGAGAAACGAGTATATTGTTGTTTTTGTTAGGCGTTGTACAAACATGGCTGGGTGGGTTTTTATGGTGGCGCAATCGAGATGAAAAGCCTGAGTCCCAATACTTTCGCTTGATTCGCAAACTTCGCTCCAAAGAGGATGATGGTGAGTAATGGAGTATAATCTTAACTAACGTATTTGTGAATCCGATGGAAGTGCAAAATGACTAATACAGAAGTAAAAGAACTCACAACAAAAATCGACGCAGTGTATCAAACAGTTATACGGCTGGAAGAGCGTATAACCAAGATTGATGGGCGCGAGGTGGGAAAAATCAATACAGACCACGCCCATATTGTGCGCGTTCAAGGCGTGTGTGGTGGACGCCCTATCATCGAGGGAACGCGCATCTCGGTCAAACTCATTGTTGGTTGGGCGCGGACAGGAATGACTCCAAAAGAAATTGCGGCCCAATATCCCCATATTCCGATCTCCCAGATTGTGGATGCATTAGCTTATTATAAAAATCATCCTGAAGAGATCGAAGCTGAGTTTGCAGAGGAAAAGCGATACCTGGAGACGGAAATTCCCCGGATTCAAGCCATGATCGCAAAAGAGAATAGTAAGGGGAGTTATGCCTGAGGGGGGTATATTTATCCGACTCTATCTGGATGCTGACGTAAATGTAAATCTAGCAGCCAACCTTCGGGCGGCTGGCTATGACTGCGTCTCTGCTCGAGAAATTGGTAATGCTGCTCTGGATGATGAATCCCAGTTGTTTTACGCGGCGAGTGTAGGGCACGTAATCCTTACACATAATATTCAGGACTTTGTGCCATTATTCGAACGCTGGTGGCATGCGGGACGGGATCATGCTGGTGTAGTTGTATCACAACAAATTCGTCTTGGTGAACTTCAGCGACGGGTCATACGTCTGCTCGATACTGTTACAGCGGATGAAATGTTGAATAACCTTCGCAACTTGGCGGAGTTCTCGAAAAAAGTATAAACGAACTTGCTCAAAATAGAGATGTGCATTGCATCTGCTCTTGATGCAATGCACATCGGGTCGCTAGAAAACAATCTTCACTTTCTGTCTAGCAGGTGCAACGCACTCCCAAAGTGCAATGCACCTGCTATTTGAAAACTTGATTTTGAGCAATTACGTTAAAATCCAGCAATTCCCTATTTGACATTATTTGCAAGTCATTTTTCTAAAAACAGCTCGAAATAACCGCCGCTCGGTCTGGAGACCATCGCTGTCCAGTTTGTGTGAGCCATATCGGGAATTGCTGGCTAAAATCCTTTGTGTGCTTTGAGTCCTTTGTGTTTTTTTCAATGGAAACACCAATGAAATTTAAAAAACTCCTTTCAAACATCTTCATCTCCCCCAAAGAACGCCGCCTGCGGGCCGGGTGGCGGTTGCTCGTGCAGACCATTATGATGCTGATAATTGGATTAGGGCTTGGCTTTTTGTTCATTCTGCTGTCGGGCCCGATACAACAGCTTCACATCGGATCGTTTTTAAGCCAAATATCCGAGTTGATCATCATTACAGGTTCGGTCTACCTGGCGCGCCGATTTATCGACCGGCGCAGCTTCGTCAGCCTGGGTCTGAAATGGAATCGCCGCGCCAGCACAGACATATTCGTCGGCATCGCCATCGCTGGGCTGATGATGGGGCTGATCTACCTGCTGGAGTGGGGCTTTGGCTGGTTGGAATTTCAAACCTTTGCCTGGCAAGTTGAGCCAATTTCCAGCGTGCTGAAAAATGCGCTCTCGATGCTCATAGTTTTCATCTTGGTTGGCTGGAACGAAGAACTGCTCAGCCGCGGCTATCACCTACAAACCCTGGCAAGCGGAATCAATCTAACCTGGGGCATCATCATCTCATCGGCGGTCTTTGGCATCATGCACCTGAGCAACCCCAACGCCACCTGGATCAGCGCGGCGGGCATTTTTCTGTCGGGGATATTTCTGGCCTATGGCTACATCCGCAGCGGCCAGTTGTGGCTTTCGATTGGATTGCAC
>JAYELX010000378.1:0-2389 GCA_034717875.1 Chloroflexota bacterium
TCCAAAGACAGAGAGCACGAATCACCAACATCACAAGCAGATAACGCTCGACAATTTGCGACACAATCATGCAATGATGATGTTAACCCAGAAATCATCCAGCAAGTAACAGACCTGATCCAGGCATGCTACACAGATATGCCGAGGATCTCTGCTGAATCCCTGGCCACATCAGATGCCATGTCGGGACTGGTTGCGGTCCAGGCTGCTCATCAACATCTCTTGCATTCCCAACATGCTGAAGTAGATTTTGTGCTCATCGTTTTTCTAAAGCTATTGCAACAATCTTTATCATCGCTTCAACTTGTGATCTCCGAAAATGCCGCCCTTCAACGCTCCGTCCAAAATAGCGGCGTAGGTCTTTCAGAAGCACCGACTCAATAAATAGGAGGATTTAATATGTCCAAAATATCCAAACGTCTCAAAAGCACTGGCATCAACACACTGGTACTGGTAATTTCTATCATCATTTTCGTAGTTAGCTTCATGGCCATGAACGCTTTGGCCAAATCACAAAAGCCAGAGACAGTCACGGTTTTAGCTGCATCGCATCACCTTGATATTGGTGCTTCCATTACCAATAGAGACATAACGGAGAAAACGGTTTACGTGGATGACAACACCGACTTATACATTCCCGCAGATCAGGCAGATACCCTGGTTGGCGGCACGGTGGCTCTGCCGATGAGCTCTGACCAACCGTTCTTTCGTGATGCTGTTTTCTCGAAAGCGGGTGAGGCATATCGTATTTCAGCCATCTTGCAAGATCACCCAAAATACAGCCTGTTTCCACTGCCCCTTGACTATAAGAACATGATTGCGCCAGATATATCCACTTTCTTGCCTGGCGATCTTATTGGTCTGACCGTTGTGATCGGTACTCAGCCTCAGCCGCCCAAGAAAGAGACCGAAACCGCTTCGTCTTCTGTGGAACTTGTTTTGACCCCCACTGTCGC
The DNA here is from genome assembly GCA_034717875.1 of Chloroflexota bacterium. GTDB lineage: Bacteria > Chloroflexota > Anaerolineae > Anaerolineales > UBA11858 > JAYELX01. The sequence goes on from JAYELX010000378.1 coordinate 957, forward strand.
TTTCGGGGCAGACTTACCTACACCAATGCCAGGAGCGGCACAGCGTGAGGAAGCAGAAGACCAGGCCTATCCGCCCTTGGCCAAGGACTTGTTCCCCGAGGGTGCGCAAATCATCTCGATACAAGGACTACCCCCCGAAGCCGCATCTGGCGATTCCGCAGATGATTCGGATTCCCCCATGTCAACTTACAGCAGTACCTCACAGAAACAACTGCTGATCTTGTTGATCCCAAATGAAATCCGAGAGAAACTGGCCCTTTCTCTACAGCAAGGGGATCAGATCATCGTTTCCCTACTCGCGCGCGGTGACGCTGAGACCACGGCCGGGTTCACTTACTGGGATTTCGAAGAGCTTTTCAGGTCTGACCGAGCAGAGGTCTTAGACGAATCGCTGCCTGCACAACCAGCCGAAACGCTGGCCCCATCAGTTACCCCAACACCTACATCAGATTCTAGTGCAGTCTCCACAGCAACGGAGACCCCTGCAAAAACCCCCACCCCCTCGCAGTAAAAGGACCCAATTATGCAAATCCTACTCATCGGAGCGGGAAGTGTTACATCCCGTCTCAATCTCGTCCTGACCGAACACAAACATTCTATCGCGGCACAGATGGCCACTTTTACGCCCCAACATCTGGACTTGTTTGATTTCAAGGGCATTGTGGCCGTCTCGCCAGAAGCGTCCATTTCCACCGACAGCCTGCGTCAGGCAGCCGAACGCGGCAAGATGATCTTCGTCGTCGCGGGCGTGGAAGACGGACTTGCGTCCTGGGCCAACGGCGTCGGCGTGCCCGCCTTCGCTTTTCCGCTATCTGAAGTAGAGACCAACAAGCTCCTGACTGAAATCAGTCGCGCCGACAGCGGCAATCGTGCTGCCGAAGAGCAATATCGGCGCGCCGTGTTGGGCAGCGACATGAGTGCCCGCATCCAGTCAGGTATGAACGTGCGCAAGATCGCCATCACATCCCCGAAGGGGGGCACGGGAAAAACCACCATGAGCGTCAATCTGGCCGTGGCCTTTGCTTTGAGCGGCATCACCACCTATCTGATTGATGCTGATGCCAACGCTGGATCACTGCAATACCACCTGCGCTTGCAAAAAGTTAAATCCACCCTGATGGGCGTGCTGCGGCGGGCCATCGGCCAGTCAAGCGGCACGATGGGTAAGATCGCATCGGGGGCCAATTACTTGGACGCTTTCACAACCTTAGACGCTTTGCCCACGCTCAAGGTCTTGCCCGGTTTGGTCACCGACGATTTAGGTGACTGTGTGCTGCAAAACGAAGAGCGAGTGGCTGATGTGTTACAGGGCCTCTACGAAGCTGGAGTTTCCACCGGCGGCGTTGTTATTGTAGATGTGGGCATCAACCCCGCTCACGTTGTGCATCGCTCCGCTTTGCGTCTGGCCGAAGGTATTGCCATTGTTGTCAAGC
>JAYELX010000379.1:0-12270 GCA_034717875.1 Chloroflexota bacterium
TACGAAGACCGCATAGACATACGTGAGCGAGTCGAGGTGGGAGATTATTTGGGGCATCCATCCTGCGAGGGTGGACGTGCCACCGGTACTCATGTTCACATTGCGCGCAAATATAATGGCGAGTGGATGTCCGCCGATGGGCCTATTCCCTTTGTATTGGATGATTGGGTCGTCCATAGTGGAGATGCGCCCTACAAAGGCACCCTCACCCGCGGCGATGAAGTGATCACGGCCAGCCAATATGGCAATTTCAACAGCCGCATCAAACGCGAGCATGATGAGTGATGAGTGATGAATAATTCATTCCTTCGCTACTGGATTGGGTTGCTTGTTTTGGTTGCTCTGAACGCCTGCGCGTCGCCCCTGACTCCTGCTCATACGCCCACCGTCCAGGTTGTTCAGGTTACCCCCACCCCCATTCCTATAAAAACAACACCTTTTATTCCTTCGCGACACGTTCGCGCCCCCACGATAACGCCATCGGCAATCCCCGCCTCGCCCACGCCACAACCCACTTCGCGCCCCTTATATTTGCTTTTTCCCGATGCCGAATTAGTATATTCTCCCACAGCACTTGATTTTGACACATCCGCATATCTACATTCAGCGAATGGCTTTTTGAGCACTTATGAGCAGTATTTGATGATGACCGGGTGGGCCAGCGCTGCGGACATCATCAATTTGGTGGCCTTAGAAAATTCCATCAACCCGCGTTTGTTGTTGGCTTTGTTGGAATACCAAAGTGGCTGCGTGCTTGGGCATCCGACTGATGCCGAAAATTTCGATACCGCCCTGGGCGCGCAGGATTATTACCGCAAGGACTTATATGGCCAATTGGTGTGGGCAGTGCGCATTCTCTCGGAAGGGTTTTACGGCTGGCGCACGGGCACACTCACGATGATCTCGTTTTCCGATGGCACAGTCTTTCGCCCTCCGCCGCAATCCAACGCTGGAACGGTGTCGGTGCAATATTTTTTTGCGCAATTATATAATCATGATATCTGGGAGCAAGCTCTCGATACTCGAAACGGATTCCCCGCTCTCTACGAGCGCATGTTTGGAGATGCTTGGGAACGGGCTGCAAATGTCGAGCATCTCGTCTCTGCTGATTTATCGCAGCCTTTGCTGACACTGCCCTTCGAGCCGGGCGAGACCTGGGCGTATACTGGCGGGCCTCACCCGGCTTTCGAAGGCAACGGCCCTCTGGCAGCATTAGATTTCGCCCCTCGTACGGAAAAAAGCGGCTGCATTGCCTCTGGCGAATGGGTGGTGGCCGTGGCTGATGGGTTGGTCGTGCGTTCGAACTTCGGCGCCGTGATTCAGGATTTAGACGGCGATGGGCACGAGCAAACAGGCTGGGCAGTGATGTATTTACACATTGACGAGCAGGATTGCGTTGATGGGAACGTCTATCTTCGCGCCGGGGAACGGGTTGGGCATCCCTCCTGTGAGGGGGGACGCGCTACCGGTACGCACCTCCACATTGTCCGCAAGTACAACGGTGTGTGGATCGCTGCCGATGGCACTATTCCATTTGTGCTCGATGGTTGGAGCGCGCACGCCGGCGAAGCGCCGTACAAAGGCACTCTTACGCGCGGTACGGAGACAGTGACCGCGCATGAGTTTGGATCGGCAATCTCGCTTATTACGAGGGACGAATAGTGAATTGGAAAAGGGAACGCGTGAGCGTACAAAAAAAGCAGGTTTGTCATTTAGTCGGCATTATCTTGCTAATATTCCCCCTCATCGGTTGCCAACCCCGAACGGAGCCATCGCCGCCCAGCCAAGATGATGTCTCGGAAGCTGCTCAGGAAGAGACTTACGATATAATCGTCACGCCATTGCCGGAGCGGCCCCACTATGAGCCGGGCCAATTGGTTGATTATATCGTCCAAAGCGGTGACACGCTTCCAGCCTTAGCCGTTCGTTTCAATACCAGGGTGGATGAAATTCTGGAGGCCAACCCAATCATCCCGACGGATGTCACCACCCTGCCGCCGGGGATGCCGATGAAGATTCCTGTTTATTACATGCCTTTCTGGGGGACTCCGTTTCAGATCATCCCTGACAGTCTTTTCGTAAATGGTCCCGCCCAAGTGGGATTCGATACTCAGACTTTCGTGGACGAGCATCCCGGTTGGCTGCGTGAGTACAGCGATTACGTTGGCGAAAAACAGCGCAGCGGGGCTGGGATCATCGACTATGTGGCCACGAATTTCAGTATCAGCCCACGGTTTTTGTTAGCGTTGTTGGAATATCAAACTGGGGCCTTGAGTCAGGCCAGCCTGCCGCCCAGCGTGGACGAGAAATATCCGTTGGGACACGAAGACCGCAGGCATCGTCGGCTTTACATGCAATTGGTGTGGGCTGCCAACATGCTCAACGATGGATATTACGCCTGGCGCACGGGGCATTTGACCACTCTCGAACTTCTCGATGGCATCATCGAACGCCCCGACCCCTGGCAAAATGCGGCCAGCGTGACTTTGCAGCATTATTATTCACAATTTCATTCAGGATTGGATTATCAGATCGATATTGGACCTGAAGGATTCGCCCAAACTTATCGGGATTTATTCGGTGATCCCTGGCTGGATGTTCAGCCGCATATCCCCGGCAGCTTAGAACAACCGCAGATGCTTTTCCCCTTCGAGGCAGGCGAAACCTGGGCTTACACCGGCGGGCCTCACACCGGCTGGGGAACCGGAGAGCCGTGGGCGGCCATCGATTTCGCTCCGCCCTCTGTGATGCATGGGTGCATCACATCGAATGAATGGAACACGGCCATGGCCGCCGGGGTGGTGGCCCGTTCCGAGACAGGTATTGTGGAGCTTGACCTCGATGGTGATGGTGACCCTCGGACCGGTTGGGTCATCTTTCATCTCCATGTTGCCACCCGAGACCGGGTCCCATTGGGAAAAATCTTGCAGGCTGGCGACCACATTGGGCACCCATCTTGTGAGGGAGGCACCAGCACAGGCACTCATATCCACATCGTGCGTAAATACAATGGGGAATGGGTCCCCGCCGGCGGGGTTTTGGCCTTCAACCTGGAAGGATGGATTGTTCATAATGGCACTGCGCCGTATCAGGGCACGATGACGCGCTTCTCCAGAACCGTGGTTGCGTCTGATGCTGTTACCAGAGAAGCTTATGTGACCGCGGCCGAACGTTGATGGGGCTTTTATCACTATCCCCGACCACCCGACCACCCGACCACCCGACCGCTTCAACCACTCCGACCACTCCGACCACTAAGACTACGCATTATGCTGTCTCCAACCGTTCTTCCCTCGTTCCAATGCTCTGCGTTGGAACGCCTGTTGAGACGCTCCGCGTTGTTCGGGCAGGAACGCAGCACTCCTTCGAGTATGCTGTGCGAAGCGTTGGGGCTAGAGTTAGTGCCGATCAGTGGGATAAGCCACTTAAGAGCAGGTTGATATTTCATCTGGTTTACTTTTTCGATAGGAGGAGTGGAATTTGGGCTAGGTGTACTTCTATCTACAGATTATCGTCTTTCAGCGGTTCAATATCAGCTACCTTTGACATCGCAACTTCAAATTTTGCCCTGCTCCCCTGCTCAGCTCGTGCGTCTAAATAATCTTCCGTCATCAAGGCGGATACTTTTTCTGCTAAAGCCAAGGTGATAAATTGGTTAATCGAAATATTCTCCTGCTTGGCTAGATCGCGGACTGTATTGTGTAGATAATTCGGTAGTCGTAAACTAAGTGCACTCATTCTATCTCACCTATCTTTTGTAGAAATTCTTTTGGAGTTATCACACCAATACCAAAATCTTCCTTTACTCCCTGAAAATCACGCATATTGAAGGTAATAATAAAGTGACATCTTGACGCTACAGCCAACTCTAACACCATATCATCCTTCGGGTCTCTCAAAAATGGACGCCAAAGATAAAATATTTTTTGCCGATTTGCAATCTTACATAAATAATCAATAATGTCGTCTACATCTTGCTCCGAGGGGGATATTTTATCCAAATTTCGCTTTGCTACGTCTTCATATTCAAGAATAAGTGGTACAGACACATTGCTACTAAACTTACCGCTATTTATGAGTGATATTAATTTATACGAAGCTCCACGTTGTGAATATAGGGCTGAAAAGAAGATATTAGTATCAATAACGATTTGATATTCTCTCATATCAGTATTATATATGATACCATCCCGTTGTCAATGAGGTAAGACGTTCGCCAGCAATTCTCAATATGTCACTCCTCTCGCTCGCTTTGCGTACCTTCGGTACACCAAGTGGGTGCACACCGTGTGGCGTGCCGTTGGCAAAGAGGACTCCCACGTGCGAGAAGCGTTATCGCTCTGCGTGCCGTTGGCAGCGACGTGGCACGCTCTGCGCCCCCTTGAGGGGTTATCCCGGTTAACACGATAACAGTGAATGGCCAATCTTGGTTAGGGAGATTACGGTGTACAGCCCACAGGCTAGTGCCACACCCCAAAAAATGGGGGTTCGCAATGACAGCTAAATTTAGAATTGCTGGACGGTCGCATGTTAACTTCGTACTTTTCGTCGCCTAGGAACGCGGTTCATCTGATGAACCGTGTTCCTGTAGCAGAAGTTATTTGTGGACAGTTTCTACGCATAAATCACATACTCTCTCAAAAACCGCTCCACCGTGCTGAAAAATTTCTCGATAGTCTCCGGCTGGCGGAAACCGTGGCCCTCACCGGGGTAAAGATGATACTCATGCGGCACACCGCTGCGTTTCAAAGCGTCCACAATAGCCTCAGACTGAGCCGGGGGCACAACTTTGTCATCTTCACCCTGGAAGACAATCACAGCGTCCTGAATTTTATCCGCGAAGAAAACGGGCGAGCGTTCTCGATAAATCTCGGCAGCATCGGGCAGTGAACCAAGCAGCGAATCAGAATAACGCTGCTCGAATTTATGCGTATCGGCCACCAACGTAAATTGATTGGCCACTCCGTACGAACACACCCCCGCCTTGAACACACCAGGATAATCTTCCAACGCCTTAAGTACAGTGAACCCGCCGGCACTGCCTCCCATGATGACCATGCGATCATTATCCACGCGCCCCTGGGCAGCCAGATGACGCGCCCCGCTGACAGCATCCTCTACATCGTAAATGCCCCAATTGCCCTTGAGCATATCGCGGTAAGCGCGCCCATATCCGCTGCTGCCCCGGTAATTGACTTGCAATAGCGCGTATCCCCGCGTAGTGAAAAATTGCACATTCGAATAAAAACCAGCCCCGCGCTGACTGGTCGGCCCGCCGTGAATCAGCACTATCAACGGCGGCTTGCCAATCCCGTCATATTGCGGGTTGTTGGGAGCGTAAAATAAACCGTGGACATTGCCGCTGTCCATGCCGTGCCAAGCAATCGCTTCGGGTTGAGCATAAGTCGATGTTGGAAAATCCTCAGCCGTAGACCGGCGTAAAACCAGCGCATCTCTATTATCAACGTCATCAACGTCGACAGTGATAATCCGACTGGAAACACGCCCGCCAGAGGCAATCAGAGCGACGCGCTGCTCGTGCGGATGGACGGCAATCTGCTCCAGCCAGGTGTATTCTTGCGGCAGCGACAAACGTTTTTCGGTCCCCGTTTCCACGTCCACGCTCCAAAGGCTGCTAAAACTATCCTGATTGCGGATAAAATAAATCCACTTCCCCTCGGGGCTGAACCCGTAGGTGCGCATCCCCTGCACCCAGGCCGGAATTCCGTGCTCGGCCCCAGGCGCATCGGTCAACGTGCGCTGCTCCCCGCTCTCCAAATCATAAATATAAATTTGCCACCACCCACTCCGGTCGGAGACATAGGCCAGCCAGCGCCCATCGGGGGAAAATTGAGGCTGAAAAATAGACACACCCTCATCGCCGGCCACAGTTTGCACATCGCCCAGCGTGACTAAATCACCCGAAGACTTCACAACAGTCGCCATCTTCAACTTAGTCCCATCCCAGGGCATTTGGGGATGATTCCACGCAATCCAGGCGATTTTTCCGCCATCGGGATGCCAGCAAGGCTGCATATAAAAATCATCACCGTAGACCAGCTTTTGGGGCCAATTTTTCCCCTCAGCATCAATAATAGCGACGGCGTCATTCCCTTCGAATGTATGCACAAAAAGAAGTTGCTTCCCATCGGGGGATAAAGATGGGGCTGCCGCGGCGCCAAACGTTGGTGTGAGCGGATGAGCAAGCCCCCTCGATGTGGTTTGCCGATAAACACGCTTTGATTCTGCCTCGATGAAATAGACCCAGCCGCGTCCCGCACTAAAATCACCGCCGCCATAACCGACTTTGGCCCTAACGCCGTAATCATCGTTGAGATCGCGGAGCGCGCCCCCATCGGGCGGCTGCACAACCAACACATTCCGCCCCGACCGGCTTTCCCGCCAGACCAGGCTGCCATCGTCATCCCAGGCCACATCGCTAAAGCTAATTCCGCACCCCAGCCGCTTCGGTGAGATTGGGCTATCCCAAGTGCCGTATTGTTGGCGTGTTTTCTTTTTCATTATTTTTCTCCTTGAAGCTAATGTGTGTAGGGCAGGTATCCTTACCTGACGAACTCGGTTGAAAAGCATCTTCGTCTTACGTGCGGCGGGAATGGAATCCCGCCCTACTCAATTTCTGATTGCGGATATTTCTCGTTCCTACGCTCCGCGTTCTGCATAAGCGACGCGGAGCGTCATTATCACGGTGACACCGCGGGTACCTATAGGTATGCTACGCGAAGCGATGTCACCAGGTGTTTTGAAATTTTTCTCTCGTTCCTACGCTCCCGCGTGGGAACGCCCAGATATAACGCTCTGCGTTCCCCTCGAACAACCCGAGGTGCAATATTTATACCCTTTAGGTATATCAATGTCCTTTCTCTCGTTCCTACGCTCCCGCGTGGGAATGTCACAGATAACGCTCTGCGTTCGGCGACACCGCGGGTACCTACAGGTGCGCTACGCGAAGCGATGTCACCAGGCAATTCCGCAATCCACAATCGGTCAATCTGCAATCGAACGCATCGGCGCGAAACTGAAGCGATGTAGGCGCGATGGCCCCAATCGTTCTATTGCCTCCCGGTGTGACCGTGTTCCGTAGCCCTTGTTCCCCGCAAAACCGTAACCGGGATATTTATCGCCAAGTTCGACCAAAAGGGCATCCCGGCTGGTTTTAGCCAAAACCGAGGCCGCCGCGATGCTCAACGAGCGCATATCACCTTTGATCAACGATGTTTGCGGTTGGGGAATATCATTCAAAAAAAGATAATCGAGTAAAAGATGTTCGGGGCTAACGCTCAAATTTGCCAGAGCGCGTTGAGCGGCCAAGCGTGTGGCGGGGACGATGCGCAGGGCGTCGATTTCGGCGGGGGAAGCGAAACCCACCCCCCAGGCCCAGGCAATCTCTCGGATGCGGCGGGACCAGGATTCCCTTTGGGCCGGCGTCATCTCTTTTGAATCGCGCACCTCTTCCAATTCCCGTTCCACACTCCGCCTGGGGGGTAGGATTACGGCTGAGGCAGCCACCGGCCCGGCCAACGCGCCGCGTCCAGCTTCGTCGATCCCAGCAATTCTCCGAATCCCAGCATCCCAAAGGGCCTGCTCGATTTGCAGATTCGGGGAATCGGGAATCAAAGCTGGATCAATCCTGGAGGGCATACAGACCTCGACGGGCGTTGTGGTGTATGTTCCAGACATCGATCACCATTTGCAGGGCATCGCGAATGGGGTGGACTGTCGTCTCGGCGTTGAAGTACCAGGGGATGGGAATTTCGACGATGCGGTAACCGCGCTGGCGGGCGATGAATAGTAGTTCGATGTCGAAAGAGAAATTGGTCAGGGTTTGATGACTGAAGATGTCCTCGGCAGCATGGGCGCGGAAACATTTGAAGCCGCATTGGGTATCGTTCATGCCGGGGAGTGCCAGAGTTTGAATTATCAGGTTGATGGCACGCCCACCCAGATGTCGGTAATAGGGTTCGTGGTAGCGGATTGCGCCGGGAACCTCGCGGGAGGCAATCGCAATATCGAAATTGTCGAGTTTGGGAGGGATGAAGCGGTTGACTTCTGCAATGGGCATGGAGAGGTCGGCATCGCACATGAAGCGATATTGGCCGCGGGCGGCCAGCATACCCCTGCGCACCGCAAGCCCTTTGCCGGGTTGAGTTTCTTGCAGCACGATGCACTGAGAATGTTGTCTGGCGAAGGACTGGGCTATTTCCAACGTGTGGTCGTGACTGCCGTTTTCGATCACCAGAACTTCGGCGGCATAGGCTTGTGCTTGCAAAAAAACGAAGACTTGCTCCAGAGTACTGGGCAAGCGGTTTTCTTCGTTGTGTACGGGGATGATGATGGATAGGAGCGGGTGTTCCACGATGTTATTTTCCGTTCGTCAGCGGCGTAGATAGCAAATCGATTATGCTGTCTGGGGGGAGTGAATAATTACCATAATAGATATCACGACGTCAACATGATAACAACCAGAAAAGCCACTAGAATGAGAACTTCTGCGAGGACGATACCGCCCAAAACAATCCACTGGCGTGTAGAGAAATCGAATCTTTTTTGCAGCGGCTGCATAGCCTGATCAAAGCCAGAATCGATGCTTTGGGCAACTCCCTTGCTTTGCGACTTATCGCCAGGAACGTTGTCGTCATCTTCAGCTTCTTTTTCCATGTGACTGGTGATTGCTCTAATGATTTTGTAGCGTTTTTCACGCCTCACTTTTGGGGGGGCGCTGATTATGCGAGCAGCGAAACGCTCTAGAGCATCAATCAAGACAACACTGACATTAGGGCGGCGAGTATCGACATGTGTCTTCATGTTGGTACAAACTAGAATGCCTTCCACGGGAATATCTGTATAGTCATTTTCCTTAAGGAATATTTCAACGGCGCGCGTCATCAGCGCTGTTCGTCTGATCAGGTTGGGTTTTGCGGATTTATAGCTCCCGGAGCGTCTATCCATGATAGTCCACTTCTCTCCGTCGGCGCGGAATACACCTGAGGTAGGTGTATTGTAAAGTACAGTAATACCGTGATGGCCAACAAGAACAAGCGGAATCGTGATTTCCAGATCGGGCAGAGAGATGTTGCGTAAAAGTGTATAAGTTCTGTCCAATGACCGTTTCAAATGACGGATGACAACTTCCTGGGATTCCATCTCGGCAGGCCAGGAGAAACCATGCTGCATCATGCCGCGCAAGCGATTTTGTACAGACAAATTACCTTCTTGGTAGGATATAGAAGAAAAATCGCGTATAATCATTTCACCAACTCCGATTTCGAATAAAAGTTGAGTACAATCAAATTATACCAGTGCAAATGATTTATTGTATAAAATACAAAAACCCGACTTAGATAAAAGCCGGGAATAATATACTGCACAAGCGTTTAACAAAAAGGTCGGGGTGGGCGGACTTGAACCGCCGACCTCTGCGTCCCAAACGCAGCGCGCTGCCATCTGCGCTACACCCCGATAAACAAAAGTATAACGCCAAGTAGCCATTATCGTCAAGTAGAAGTTTTATCCTATCGTCAAGCGTCAAGATAAAGAAATTGGGCATGGTTAATTTGAATAAAAATGCTGCTTTATAAACTTCTGGCTTTGATATTTGCGCAAACAAGCCATCTCGCCACGTCCCAGCCCTGACAAGGATTGAAATCCATGTCTCAAAGTTTAAGTCGGATGAATCCGACTCATACAGCGATCGATTTAAGCTATCGCTTCGCTTTGCGCGCCTGTGGCGTTGCGTGCCTTGCTTTGCATACCGCTGACATGGTAAGCCTGTAATTTATTAACAGGCGGCTTGCGCAATTTGTGAAGGTGATTTCAACATAAAAACAGGCTTTTTGAACCATGCCAGAAATTGTTCATTGTTTTCAAGCTAACAGAGCCGCAACGCTGCTCCAAATTAACTTCCCGCCGAAGAATAAGAGCATGATGCCGCTGAGGGCAAAAACAGTTTGTTGAAACCTCTTCCCAAAGAACTGCCCGCCGTGGAAGGAGAGAACGGACAAAAACGAATCCCACAGCAGGTCACACAGCCAGTGGCCGATGGCAAAAGCGATAAAGCCCAAAAAGCCATATTCAACCGAACGCAGAATCAGGGCTGCACCAACCGTCAGCCACCAAATCAGGAAGTAGGGATTGCCAATACTCAAGATGATTCCAGCGACCAGGGGCGAGCGGAATTCCCCGCCGGGTGGGATCGCACCTTGGCGAATGCCCCGCAGCATGCCTATTCCCATCCACAAGATGAACAAACCTCCCAGAATGCCGACAGCGGCTTTGACGCCCTCATTCTCGAACAAATGGCCGATGCCAAAATAAACCGCTAGCATCAGGGGAATCTCGACCAGCCCATGGCCGACCGCTATCCAGACTCCGGCTGCCGGCTTTTCACTGCCTTTTCCTACAGCCACTGCCGTGATCGGTCCCGGAGCCATGACGCCCGACAGGGAAATAAAAACGGCCTCGCTTAGAAAGAATAAAAATGACATCATTGTGCTCATATTTCTGTACCATCCCGTATAAATCAATACAAACTTTGTGTACTTGCTCAAAATATTGTTGGTTTGTACAAGAACAGTTTACTTATCCTCTAGTCCGAATGGACTTTGCAATATTAGCACGGTCGGTTTCGCGTAGCACCCTAACAGGGCACCGCCCTGCGGTCAGCGCAGAATCAACAATTGCTTCATAAAATCAACACTATTAGCGGTTAGCCAATCCCGCACGGGCGTTAACGCACCGTGCTAAGCCTACGAAGCCCGTTCGGGCTAGCACTTTGCGTGCATTGGAGCATTCGTGCTAATTTGTTGAACGAGCACACGAAATCCTAAAGGGCCGCCCGCTAAAGCGGGCTAGACAACACCACCAACATTTTGAGAAGTTACTACTTTGTGTCCTGAACAGGCACTATATTTGAAAATGGAGGCAAGTAAGATGAAAAAGAGAAACGTTTACCTTCGCATAGGGCTGGTTGCCATTTTAATCACGGCTATTCTCATCGCTGCTTTTCTTATTTTTAAGCAGAAAAAGCCTGAACTAAAGAAAACTACACCCACCGCAGATAAGTATCAAACCAACATCACGGCAACTCCCGATAGCTACGTAGAAAATCGCGATAATATGGTCGAAGATCAAATTGCATCTCGCGGCGTGGAAGATACAGCCGTATTGACGGCTATGCGAGCAGTTCCGCGGCAGGCCTTTGTGCTTGACCGATACCTCAACCAGGCCTATGCCGACCATCCTTTACCCATTGGCTACGGCCAAACCATCTCCCAGCCCTACATTGTCGCACTGATGACCGAAATCTTGGAGGTCAAGGCAGGAGACCGGGTTTTGGAAATCGGCACCGGCAGCGGTTATCAGGCGGCCGTGTTGGCCGAAATCGACACCGAAGTCTATACCATCGAGATCATCTCCGAACTGGCTGCTCAAGCCGAGGAACGTCTGGACAAGCTCAACTACACCCAAATCCACTTGCAAAATGCTGATGGGTATTTCGGATGGGAAGAGCAAGCCCCCTACGATGCTATCATCGTCACCGCGGCGCCAGATCACCTGCCCCACCCCCTCACCGAACAACTGAAAGAAGGAGGTCGCATGGTTATTCCCATTGGGCCAATCGGCGCTGTGCAAACACTGTGGCTATTCGAAAAACAAGACGGAGAACTAGAATCAAGCAACCTTGGGGCGGTGCGTTTTGTACCCCTGACCGGAGAGCATTAGCCGTTCGATAATTTTAACATTTTTGCGGTAATTATTCACCCTCCCCTCCAGCCCCCCGCAGCGGGGGGAGAGTTTTACAACTTCTCCACTTGTGGAGGGGTATAGTTTTTCAACTTCCCCTCGTGGTGGGTGGAGAGCTTTTCAACGTAATTGCTCAAAAGCTTGTTGGTTTGCAAAAAACAGTTAGTTTATCATTTAGTACGGGTAGTGGTAAAAAGGTAAGTGATGAAGGTTTTTGCATAAGGTGACAGTCACTTATAAATTAGCTCTACGCCCAAATTGGATCGCTTAACCAGCGTGTTTTCTTAACAAAACGCCTTCGCAAGTGACTGACACCTCTAGTCATCATTTACCATCTAACCACCACCTTAGTCCGAATGGACTTTGCAATATTAGCACGGTCAATTTCCCCAACGGGGATGCACGCCAAAGGCGCGCAAAGCGAGCAATCGCCGTGCGGGCGTGTTCTTACGAACCTAGCAGAATCAACAAGTGTTTCATAAATCAATAATTTGCGGTTAATCACTCCCG
>JAYELX010000380.1:0-4256 GCA_034717875.1 Chloroflexota bacterium
GCACATCTTTCACCAAATGCTCGGTGTGGACGATACGTCGAGTTCCGGTTTCACAGCGGATAATAATCGATTCTGTTTCAGCAAAATCTCCCCGATAATTCACCCCAGAGAGCAAAATCCCGTCGGTGATACCGGTTGCCGTGAAGTAGATGTTTTGGCCCGTTACTATTTCGTCACAGGTCAAAATTTCATTCTCATCGAGATTGGCATTTTTCACCGCGGCGCGTTCCTCGGCAGATTGAGGTGCAATCCGCCCCAACATCGCACCACTCAGCGACTTGACAGCACACGCTGAGATCACACCCTCTGCAATCCCTCCAATCCCCATAAGAATATCCACATTAATATCCTTACTTGCTGCCATCAACGCTCCAGCAACATCCCCATGACTGCGAGCCGTAACACGAGCCCCTGTGGAACGTATCTCCTCAATCAAATCCTTGTGGCGGGGGCGGTCGAGCACAAAAACAACCAAATCACGCACAGATTTTCCCTTCACCCGCGCAACCAAAGCCAGCGTCCAGGCTGCGGGAGCGTCCAAACATTCGGGCACCAGCGATTCTGCCGCCTCTGCACCAACCACGATTTTGTCCATATACACAGCCGGGGCAGGAGCCCACATGGAATTACGAGGCGCGATACCGGCAACGGAAACGGCATCGGGTTGCCCCATAATCAAAAAATCGGTTCCATCAATGGGATCCACCACCACGTCCATTTCTGGCCCATCCCCGTTTCCGACACTTTTCCCACTATTCAAAGGAGACGATTCTCCAGTACGGCCCTCTTCTCCAATGACAATATACCCATCAATATTAAGGGTGTTAAGAGCCTCGGTCATGGCCCTGGCGGCTTTTCGATTAGATATTACAGCATTACCGCGTCCCATCCACCTCCCCGCGGCCAATGCTGCCGTCTCGGTCACACGCAATAAGTCCAAACCTAAATTGGGGGAAATTGCTTCAGTCATCTTATTTCCTGTTTTTCATCAGAGTTGTTCCCGAATAAAAAATTGCTCTGGTTACGATGCTCCTGCGTCGTAACTCACCGCTTATGCGCTCTGCGCTCTGCTCTGAGACGTAGAACGTCTTCGTAAGCATTTCACCACAGAGCAGTGGAACGAGCCATCAAACATGAGTGGACATGAGAGTTTCGGTACTCATTGTTTATTGGGGAACAATCATATTATAAAACGCAGCTCTCGACGGTTTGAGCAGCCTGTCACGGCCCAACCGCTTCCAATAAATCTGCCGCTTCCCATGCCAACATGCCGCCCCGCAGCACCTTGACATTATCGAAGCCCTGATTGGCAAGCAGGAAAGTTGCCCTGGTACTGCGCCGCCCCCCATGGCAAACGAAGACCACCGGCAGATGGCGTGGAATTTGTGACGGATCTGACAACAATTGAAAAAGGGGCATAGATACTGTTGGATGAATATGCTTTTTTTTGAATTCGCGCGGCTCACGGACATCTACCACCAGGGGGGGATTCTCGTTGTGAAGATTTTCCCATAATTCATGCGGGGAGATTCCAGCCACCTTGCGAGAGGGCAGCATTGTTGTAACAGGAGCTTCGACGGGGTGCTTGATTTTGCGCGGCAAATTCTGGCATTCCATAAAAACGCGCTGATCACACTCGTAAATACAAATTACTGGGTCCAGAACATGATGGTATAAATACGAGATGGCCTGATCATACCCCAAATAATGATCAGCCCCGATGTCAGCATAGAAACCGGTAGTTTTCATCATCTCCAAAACAGGATGATGCACCCGCATGATATACATATCCCCACCGCGTTCGCGCATAAATTCGAGCATATTTTCCAGCGCATGAATCCCGCTGATGTCACATTGATGGACACTGTTCATGCGCAATAACAAAAATCGCTGCCGCGGATGTCGTTCAAGATACTGACGAATGCTCTCTTCGACATGATTGGCAGCGCCGAAATAAACGTCTCCCAAAATGTCGAAAACTACCATTTGAGGACAGGGGGCATTTTGGGGCTGGTGTGTGAAATGATGAAAATTTTTGGCCGGCAGCACGGGAATAACGCGTGGTACGCTAGTTTGTAAAATATAGATCGCAAGGGAGATCAAAATGCCACTCAGCACAGCAAATTGGAGCGGCAAAAACAGCGTAGCCAGGAAAGTTACCACCATAATAAATGCATCGCTGCGTACGCCTTGCCACACACGAACGATTTCTTTTCGATCCACCATTCCGTAGGCTATTATAATTAGCATTCCTGCCAAAGCAGCACGAGGAACATAAGCCGTCAGTGAACCAAAGATCAACATGGCAATCAGAACGAATAAACCGGAAAAGATGCTGGACAGGGACGTTCGCGCCCCCGCCTCATAGTTGACTCCAGAGCGCGTGAATGATCCCGAAGTCGTAAACCCAGACAATAAACCACAAGCGATATTAGCCAAACCCTGCCCCACAAATTCTTGATTATTATCCACGCGTTGACCAGTCTGGCTGGCGATAGAGCGTGTTATCGCTATAGCTTCTACCAGCCCAATAGCACCAATTGCCAACGCCCCGGCAGATAGGTCGCTGATTACTTGAAGATCAATGGAGAAATTGGTGATCGGGGGCAAACTGCGCGGCAATTCTCCGATAACCCGCATGCCCTGATGCTGAAGTCCAAACCCGCCAACTATGCTCCCGGCAACAATCATGCCCAGGAGTGGCGCTGGCCACTTTGGTTTGAAATGGCGCAATAGGGCAACAATAATGATGATCCCAAGCCCCAATAATAGGCTGGGGAAGTGGGTTTCCCGAATTTTGATGATTATTGTTCGAAGTGTAGTTATCAGTGATGAGGTGTTGGCAACATCCACTCGCAGCAGATGCTGCAATTGGCTGGCAGCGATCAGTACACCGGCTCCGGCGGTGAACCCGATGATGACTGAATCGGAGACGAAGTTGACCAACATTCCCAGGCGCGCCAAACCCAGCATCAACCGAAAGATTCCCACCATCACCGCCATGAGGCTGGCGGCAACCAAAAATTCCGCCGAGCCAGGCTCAGCGATGGGTAGCAAAATAGTCAAAGCGAGTAGCGAGGCAGCAGTAGTTGGCCCTGTGTGCAGATGATTGGATGAACCCCACAAGGCGCCCACAATAGCCGCCACAATCGCCGAGTAGAGTCCCATCTGCGGTGGGAGTTCGGCTACCATAGCATAGGCGATAGCCTGCGGCAGCAGCACAATCGCCACTGTTAGACCGGCCACAAGATCGGGACGCAAGTCGCTGAGTTTATAATCTTTGATCAGGGCGACTGGGTGGATGAAGAATCTATAAGTCTGTTTCCAAATTTGGTTCGACATATTGCCCCATTATTTCGTCATAATCAACCAAATACCTACAATGATGAAGCCCATACCTGCCAGCATTCCCACAGTGACTGTTTCCCCTAAAAATAATACGCCGATGAACACAGCCACAACGGGGACGACATAGGACACCATCGCAGCGATGGTAGCGCCAAATCGTTTGGTATTGGCAAAATCGAGCAGCATGGCGAAAAAAGTTCCTATGACGGCTGCATAGAGTACGGCCAGCCAACCGTTGCTATCGATTTTCGAAATGTCAAAGCGGCTTGTCCAGGCTGAAAGCGGTAAAATTATCACTGCTGCGGTTCCAATTCGAATGCTGGCCACATCAAAGGAGTCGTAGCCGCTCATCTTTTTTCGGATGAAGATATTCATCGAGCTGGTAGACAAAATAGCAAAAAACACAAGCCCATATCCTATGGGACTCGCATTTGATATGCCCGGCAGGCCGCTTTCGCCGCGGATTGTCAACAGCAAAGCGCCAGAAAAAGCCAGGGCAACGCCGATACCATTGCGTAGATCAAGGTGTTCATCCGCCAGCATAAAATGGGCCATGAGCGCAGTGAGCGCGGGCGATACCGTAATCAACACTGATGTGACTCCGCTGGATTGATATTGCATGGATGCTGTGAAAGCAAACATTGGGATAGCTGTTCCAAATACACCCAGCAGCATCGAGTGTCGCCAAACCGCAGGGTCACGCGGTAATTTTCGACTCCCATTGGAACAAACGTAGAGCAGTAAAAACGCCAGACTGGCTAAGCCAAGACGTAAGCCCGCATAAGTCAACGGGGACATTTGACCAACGCTGAATCGGGATACGACTAATGTGGTTCCAAATAATGTTCCCAGAAGCAAGATGTTGGGAGTTGGATGTGTTTTCAAAAGGATACTCCATTGATTAATTT
>JAYELX010000380.1:4356-12266 GCA_034717875.1 Chloroflexota bacterium
GTATGGTTTCTGGGCGATCTGGTGGGGTATGGTCCTGATCCCAACGAGTGCGTTGAATGGATGCGCTCAGTGACTAACCTGACTGCTCTGGCGGGAAATCACGATGTGGCAACGCTGGGTAAAATTAATATCGACACTTTCAACATCGAAGCGCGCCAAGCTATACATTGGACGCAAGAAACCATTAGCCAAGAGAATCTAGATTATCTCGACAAACTACCTACCAGTGTTCAGTTGGAAGATTTCACGCTGGCGCACGGCAGCCCCCGTCAGCCAGTGTGGGAATATGTCATAAATTCTCGCACGGCTTTTGAAAACATGGCCTTTTTATCAACGCCGTACTGCCTTGTAGGACATTCTCACCTCCCAACTATTTTCGAGATGGAACGCGGGGATTCGCATCCTAAGCTTTTGATCCCGACGAACGATATGACCTACGCGTTGAACCAACAAGCGATTATCAATCCAGGCTCCGTCGGACAACCGCGCGACCGCGACCCCAGGGCGGCTTATGCTCTACTCGACACAGAGAGCAAAGAAATCGAGTTCCGACGAGTTGCTTACGACATTACTTCTGTACAAGCTCGCATGCAGGAGGCGGGATTGCCTTCACGCCACATCGGGCGATTAGAAACGGGCTGGTAGTAGTTCGAGGGAACTTTTATGCCACACTGTGCGTCATTAAAGCAACCAGTTATTCTGTAATTATTCACTCCCTCTAGCAAATTATTCTTATCCACGCGATAGCGATGGTCTCCTGACCGAGCGGGGGCGTTCGGTGGGGACACCTTCACTATCCTTTGGGAAACAGGGGGGGTGAATGGTTACGTTATTCTTTTACTATAAAAGGAGAAAACACTATTATGAAAAAAACTATACTGACTTTATCTATTTTGGTATTGTTGCTAACAGCCTGTGGTGCACAAAAATACGCTGCCGAGCCAGCGATGGTACGTGAAGGAGGAGTGGGGTACGGGAGCGATATGGTTATGGAAGAGGCTTTAGAAATGGAAGCCTCTTCCGCTCCCGAGGCAGGAACACAAAATGTGGCCGATAGTACAACCTCAGCCCAGATCGAACGCATGGTCATCAAAAATGCCACCTTGTCCATCGTCGTCGCAGACCCAACCCAAACTCTGGAAAAGATTATGTCGATGGCTGATGAAATGGGCGGTTTCGTGGTCACATCGAATTTGTGGCAAACTACGCTCAGCGGCGGCATGACCGTTCCGCAAGCCTCGGTCACCATTCGGGTTCCGTCGGAACGACTGGATGAGGCTCTGGAACGGATCAAAACTGGTGCGGGCACAGTGCGCTCCGAGAATGTCTCCGGGAAGGATGTGACCAGAGAATACACCGATTTGCAATCCCGCCTGCGCAACTTGGAAGCCGCCGAGGCGCAATTGACCGAAATCATGGCAGATGCTTACAATACTGAAGACGTGCTCCAGGTCTACAATAATCTTGTCGACGTGCGCGAGCAAATCGAGGTCATCAAGGGGCAAATGCAATACTACCAACAGGCCGCTGCGCTCTCTTCCATCAGCGTGGATATCGTCGCCGATGAGGCCGATCAACCCATCCAAATCGGCGGATGGCAGCCGGTCGGCGTTGCCAAAGATGCCATCGAAGCGCTTGTGCATGCGCTGCAAGGTCTCATCAACGCGGCAATCTGGATTGTGATTTTCGTGCTGCCGGTATTGGTTCTCATCGCTATTCCTCTCTGGCTGATTTGGCGGGGAATCCGTTGGCTCTTCCGTCGGCGCAAGAAAAAGAAACAGGCCAGAGCTGAGGCTAAAGATGCTCCGGCGGCTTCGGATGAGGGTAAATGATTTTATAACGGAATACCCACCCAAGGGAGTCCGCTGCTCCGGGTTGGACGAGCAGGATTCCCTTGGGGGCTGATACCGTTTCCCAGGCCAGGTATAATTCATCACATGAAGAAATTAATCCAAGAATTTAGAGATTTAGAGGGGAATTCACTTACATCGAAACAGCTGGCGGCGATAGAGATTTATTCTCGAGAGTTGGACGATTGGAATGAGCGTTATAGTCTCACTGCTATCCATGATCCAGAAAAGGTGCGCGTGAAGCATTTTTTAGATTCGCTCAGTGCGTATTTGGCAATGCGAGATACACCCGTGGGACGGGTAGTGGATGTGGGCACAGGGGCCGGGTTCCCTGGTTTGCCGTTGAAAATTTTGTGCCCACAAATTAGACTGACGCTGGTGGAGTCGGTCGCCAAAAAGGTGCGTTTTTGCGAGCATATTGTGAAAACGTTGTCGCTGGATGGGGTGGAGATGGTGACCGAACGCGCTGAAATTGTAGGTAAGGATGAGGGTTTCCGAGAGAAATTTGATTGGGCCGTGGCGCGGGCCGTGGCACAAATGCCCATTTTGATGGAGTATTTGCTTCCGTTGGTGCGTGTGGGGGGACGGGTGTTGGCGATGAAGGGTGAGACCGGGCCGGCCGAGGCGCATGCGGCGGATCAGGCTATTGGCATGTTGGGCGGCCATTTACAGCGGCTTATCCCTGTGACGCTGCCGGGGGTTGTAGAGAGGCGTTATCTGGTGGTGGTGGAGAAGGTGGCTGCTACGCCTAAGAAGTATCCACGGCGGGTGGGGGTTCCGTCGAAACGGCCTTTGTGAAGTTTTATTTCCCAAATTGTATCTTCTTCGATATTCCGGGGGTAATCAATTTGCTGTGCACGCCTTGCCACGGGCACGCATGCGCATGCAACAAAAAGAGCGAGCGCGGCGAAATCGATCCTGCCTTGCGAAACCAACCTTGCCAACGGCACGCACAGCGCACGTCGGTTGCTAATCCACGCAGGTAGATTTGGCAGACCAGCAACGAATTTATTCGTTTGCTTGTGTGACGCAGGTACCAAATTGGTTCTGGCTTGTCTGGCTCAGGTTACGTTGGCCGCGACTTGTTTGCCGTAACTCAACAATGCGTCAACCATCTCAGGGGTACGGCCTTCGGCGTAAACTCGCAAGACCGGCTCGGTTCCCGAGGGGCGAATCAAAAGCCAGGAATCGTCAGCCAAAATATACTTTACTCCATCAATCGTCAACATATCTTCAACTTCCTGTCCGCCGATTTGGTTCGGGGCCTCATCGAACAAGCGTGCGGACATTTTGTTTTTCGCTATTGGGCGGCTCAATCTCAAGTCGTTGCGCTCATAGAAAGCCGGGCCGACTTCTTGAAGCAGGTCTTCGACCAATTCGTACAGCGAAACCCCAGAAGCAGCTACCATTTCCACCAGCAGTAATCCCATTAAAGAACCATCGCCCTCAGGTATGTTGCCTTTGAACGAAATGCCGCCCGATTCCTCGCCACCGATAAGCACATCTTCTTTGAGCATATAATCAGCGATATGATTGAATCCAACGGGGGTCTCGATGGCCTTCAAGCCATATTTTTTTGCCAATCGGTCGACCATGCGCGTTGTGGAAACTGTGCGCACTACAGCCCCTTCCCAGCCGCGCTCCTCGACCAGATAGCGTAGGGATAGGGCCATTATTTTATGAGGATCGACGAAATTGCCGCGTCCGTCCATAGCCCCAAGTCGATCACCATCACCATCGCTGGCTAGACCAAGATCACCTATTCCAGTGCTGATGGCTCCGGCCAACGCGCCCAGGTGACGCCCTATCGGTTCGGGGTGAGTGCCGCCAAAACCAGGATTCATCTCCCCGCGGATTTCACTAACCTCGCAACCGGTTCCCTTCAAAATCCCCTTGATGACCTCCCGCCCGGACCCATGCATCGAGTCAACCACTACGCGGGGTGGATTTTCAGCAATCTTGTTGAAATCGATCAACGTTCGTAGGTGGTCATAATAGGCCGGGATGGGGTTGAAGCGTTCGATCAGACCCAATTTTCGCGCTTGCTTCCAATCCATCATATTGGGGCCGCGGCCGCGCTCTTCGTTATCGTTCAGATAAACCTCTACCCGGTGGCATTGTTCGGGCAAAGCGGAGCCGCCGTAGGCAGCTTTGAGTTTGATGCCGTTGTAGCGTGGGGCATTATGGGACGCAGTAATTACAAGCCCGGCGACAGCACCCAAATGCCTCACGGCATAAGAAATCGCTGGGGTTGGGGCATCAGCCTGGGATAAAAAGACTGTGTATCCATTGGCAGCTAAGACGCGGGCAGCATCGGCTGCATAGCGATCAGATAGGAAACGCGTATCGTACCCCACTACGATTTTATGCTTGTCGATACTGCGTCTGGTAGACTTAGGGGCCTGCCAGTCACCCGAATCGATGGCGTCGGCAATGGCCTGAACCACCAATCGTAAATTGTGAAATGTAAATGTATCTGAGATGACGGCACGCCAGCCGTCGGTTCCAAAACTTATAGGCATTTTTTGCTCCTAATTTGGTATTGTCGAATTATTTTATGTTTGAATTTGTTCGTGAATGGTTGAATTCATGCTAAAATGAACACATGGACAAAAGCGAAATTGCTGATTTTCTGGAAACGATACTCTGTTCAGAGACATTGATAAAAGTCGCGGCGACAAACTAGCGCGTCTTTTCGAACTAACGACCATAACTGATCGCCAGGTGCTTCTCGCTGAGGAATAACCGGGAGAAGACTTTTATATTATCATATCCGGGCAAATCCAGCTAGAGCGCGGCAGGGGACGACTCTAACACTGTTGAAAGTAAAAACGCCACAATTTGGCTGTGACCGGTCTGACTACAGCCCCGCCTCGCTTTTTTTGCGTACATCTGGCGATGGCGTGACCGAGTCACCGACGATTATGGTCAGGTACTACAAGAGTATGCTTCGCGAAGACCGGCTTGCGCTACCCCGAAATATTGAGAAGATACAATGCTATGCTAAAATAATCTTATGTCATCCGAAACAGAAAAAAGAGTCGAATTTCTTAAACAATTACCGCTATTCGGGGATTTGAGCGACGAGGATATTGCCCAGATCGAAAGGCGGTTGGCGAAACGTACATTCACCACGGGAGAACTCGTGTTCTCTCAAGGCGATGTCGCGGATAGCTTTTATATTGTATTGAGCGGGCGGGTAGAGATTTGGCGTATCGAAGGCCAGAAACGTGAAGAGCTAGGCATATTCGAGGCGGGTGACCATTTTGGTGAGGATGGCTTGTTGTTTAAACGCCACCACTCGGCTTCTATTGCTGCTATTGAAGCCACAAATTTGCTGTACCTGGATGAACAAGATTTTACCTGGTGGGTGCGCACTTACCCAAGTGCAAAACCTTACTTGTCAGCCATTGCTGGTACTCACCGGCGGGCACAACGTCTGGGATTTGATTGGTTGATCGAAGGTGAAGTTATATATTTGATCACTCGCAGGCATGTATATAAAATGTTGGTCGGTATTAGCATACCATTTTTAGTATTCGTTGTTTCATTCGTGTTATTATTCTATGGTTTGTTAAATACTGACTCTACCTTATACTGGATTGCGCTGGTTTTGGGCTGCCTCCTGCTACTATTTGCTATCCCTTGGGGCCTGTGGAAATTTATGGATTGGCGCAATGATTACTTCGTTGTTACTAGTCAACGGGTAATATGGTTAGAAAATGTGCTTTTACATAGCAACACGCGCCACGAGTTTCCCCTAACAGCTATCCAGTCAGCAGGAGTAAATACTAGTTTTATTGGACGGATTCTGAGTTATGGTGATGTGATGGTGCGCACCTATACTGGCAATGTGGTGATGACGAACGTCGATAATCCATATCAGATGAGCGAATTAATCGATCGCTTGATTAAGCGTATGCGCGGAAAATCGCAACAAGCCAGATTAGATGCCATAACCCGTACCATTCGGCAAAAGTTGGGTTATCAGGTAAGCGAAGAAGAGCAAATTGACACCCCCCAACGTTTAACTTCTCGACCAAAGCAAGAAAGCCAAAGAAGGAGATTTTCTCCTCTTAGAACACGCGAAGTGGACGGCGACATCATCACTTATCACAAGCATTGGTACGTATTGATAGTCAAAATGTGGCCGCTTGCGGTGATTTTCATGATTGGGTTGGTGATAAACCAAATATTCGGAATTCCAATCTGGATGGCTGCCTCCTTTTTCGTTATTTTACTTGGATTATGCTGGTACTCATACGAAGACTGGGACAATGATATCTATCGCCTTACAAAAGATAAAATCATTGATAGGGAAAAAAAACCTATAGGAAGAGAATCTGTTCAAGCAGCGCCGCTAAAAAATGTCTTGAGCGTGGAACATGAGAGAAAGAATATCTTGAGAATCATTCTCAACATTGGTACGGTCAAGATATACGTTGGCGATATTACTTTTAAGTTTTTCGACGTGCATAACCCTGCCCAAGTACATCAAGACATATTTGATTACAAAGAGGCCCTTATGTACGAGGGAAGACAAAAAGAAGCAGAGCGCGAGCGGGAACGTGTAGCAACCTGGCTGGAAATTTACCACGAGCAAGTCAGTGGCCACAGCGGTGAAGGCCACGAACCAGATTTTCACTAATTCCGAATGTATCTAACTCACTTCTCTCTTACTAATTTTCGCAACTTCACCCGTTTGGACATCGACGTGCCGAGCGGAACTCTTTTAGTGGTGGGGGATAACGCTCAGGGCAAAACCAGCCTGCTCGAAGCAATCTACTTTATATCGGCGTTCACATCTTATCAGGCCAGCCATAATCGCGAATTACTCAATTTCATCGCCGCGCGGGAACAACTGACCGTCGGGCGGATTGTGGCAGACTATCGGCGCGGAGAGAAATCCCATCGGCTCGAAGTGCGGATCATCCAGGAACGCAGCGGGAACGGAAACACACGGGTGCGAAAAGAAGTGCTCCTAAATGATGTCAAAGGTAATATCAGCGAGACCATTGGGCATTTCAATGCTGTCCTCTTTCTTCCTCGTATGTTGAGCATCATCGATGGTTCTCCCTCCGAGCGGCGGCACTACCTTAATCTGGCTATTTCGCAAACCAGTTCCCGCTACACCGCCGCGTTTTCTGCTTATAACAAAGCAATCACCCAGCGTAACGCCCTGCTCAAAATGTTGGCCGAGCGCGGCGGAGATACTGGTCAGCTTGATTATTGGGATGAGAAAATCACCCAATCCGGAGCGACCATTATCCGAGCGCGCATCCACGCTATTCGGGAAATTGAGCACTTGGCCGCCCTAATTCACCACGAATTAACCCGCGGGAAAGAGGTACTTCGTTTGATCTATCGGCCCGCTTATGACCCATACACACCGCCGAAAAATCAAATCGAGCTACCTCTGGATGCCCCCATCGACCGCACCGGATTCTCCAAAGAAGAAATCGCAGCGGGGTTTCTGCAAGCCTTGATCGCACTTCGTAAGGAGGAAATCAGGCGCGGGGTCACGACTATTGGTCCTCACCGTGACGAGCTTCATTTTTTGAGCAACGGTATCGACTTGGGTACCTACGGCTCGCGCGGTCAAATCCGCACTACGCTGCTTGCGCTCAAAATTGCCGAAGTGGCCTGGATCAAAGAAAAAACTGGCTATTGGCCCCTTCTCTTGTTGGATGAAGTCTTGGCCGAACTTGATAACCAGCGCCGGGTTGATTTGCTCGAACGTCTCACCGAAATCGAACAAGCCCTGCTCACCACCACCGATCTAAATCTCTTCACTCCCGATTTTGTGCAAGCGGCTACAACGTGGCAGATTCGGGGCGGGAGGCTGGTCTCCGGTGATTGAAGCTTATCCAGCAAACTGATCTCGAGCGAATTGTGTGCAGCCTGCCAAAAGCAGTGCATTATATAACAGCATCTTGATATAACGGGAAGGTTCACGAAGCAACAGCAATTCCCGATATTATGAAGAAGAGGCAAGACTTCGGAAGTCTCGAACGACATATTTCGCTAACAAAAAGGCATCCGAAGACTTCCGAAGTCTGG
>JAYELX010000381.1:0-2384 GCA_034717875.1 Chloroflexota bacterium
AGAAATCCTACCCAACCTCTGCTCAGGCCAACTGCACGTTGTTATCGCCTCCCGATCTCTTCGCAGGAAGTTGATGACGCACCTGATCGCTGGTCTGGCTCTCGATGGGCCTGTGAGGGTATTAGATGGCGGCAATTGCTTCAATGGACGCGGTTTGGCCCGTCATCTGCGCCGAGAGAGTCGCAGCTTCTATCTGCCTTTGAAACGAGTGCAAATTTCCAGGGCTTTCACCTGCTACCAAATGACCGATTTACTCCAAGCTACCCCGCCCCTGCCTGCTCCAACGATGGTGCTTGATCTGCTGACCACTTTCTATGACGAGAGCGTTCCCATCACTGAACGTAGTCGTCTTTTGGATGAAGCACTAAGCCGTATCCAAACTTTGTCTCAGCAAGCCATGTTGGTCATTAGCGCTCCGCTCCCAACCGCAGGCGATGAGCTGCTGCCCCGCCTGGAGGCCAGCGTGGATCGGGTTTGGCGCTTCGAAGCTGAGTCCGCGTCAGTACAACCCAGATTATTTTAGGAGTATTTATGGGACGCACCATCTCGTCCATCACTCAGGCTTTCCTCGAAGAAAAGGCTGCCTTTGCCCGCTTCCGCCGCGCCCTGCGCCGCGAAGATCAACTTGCCCTGGATGACTTGTTCGCCAAAGCTCAAAATCATCTCACCGCGGCATCTTACGCATCCCATGCGCTGCCCTTCGAGACATTCCTGCTGGCTATGCTGCTGGAAGAACATAAGGATGTGATCCGACTTCAACGTCAGATCGAAGAACTACAAAAAGGAGCTGAATGAGTGAATACAAAGGCTGGCTGCTGGACTTGTACACACGCTCTGGCCAAGGGGTGATATTATGGTTATTGGGGGATAATGAAATCCGTTACCGCTTTACGACCGCATTTCCAATCACTTTCTACGCGGCTGGCGCATCCTCGCGTTTGCGGGAACTTTGGAAATATCTACAATCTCAACCCGTGTCAGTGAAACTTTCTCGCACCCAGCAAAGGGAGTTATTTCACGATGATGCTCTCACCGTACTGGCTGTGCGGGTGGAAGACGCCACTGCCCAGCGTAGGCTTTTCCACCAGGTGGCTCGACGTTATCCCAACCTGACCTATTACAACGCTGATATTCCTATGGCCTTGCGTTATGCTGCTGTTTTCGGTACCTTTCCCCTGGCTCGATGTAGGATTACGGCTGATGAAGAATACCGCCTGCAAACCATCGAAGTACTCGATTCCCCCTGGGACCTAGACCCCGATCCACCCCCGCTGCGGATACTCCAACTCAGGCCTAACTGCGATCCATCTCACGATGAACCCACCCATCTATTAGCCAAATTCGGGGATCATGAATATCATTTCTCGCTGAACAAGACCCGCCCATTGCTAGTTGGCCTGGGTTCGCTGCTGCGTCGCCACGACCCCGACCTGCTGCTCACTGCCTGGGGTGATAGCTGGCTGCTGCCCACTCTGCTAGCAACCGCAAAGGAGAGAGGCATTCCCTTGCTCATCAACCGGGAACCTGCTCTTGAAATAATGCAGCGGCCTGAGCGTACCTATCACTCATACGGTCAAGTCATCTACCGCGGGCCGAAACTAACCCTCTTTGGCCGCTGGCACATCGACATATACAACACGGTCATGTTCCACGATTACGGTTTGGAGGGAGTGTTGGAGATGGCCCGAGTCACAGGGTTGCCGGTCCAGACCGCGGCGCGCGTATCGCCAGGCACGGGTGTTTCAGCCATGCAGATGCGTACCGCCTTGCAAGAGGGGATTTTAGTTCCCTGGCACAAACAGCAAACCGAACGGCCCAAGTCAGCTCTGACGCTGATGCACACAGACAAAGGGGGGCTGGTCTACAAACCCATCATCGGGCTGCATCCCCATGTAGCCGAGATTGACTTCACTTCCATGTATCCCAGCATCATGGTGCATTTCAATATCTCCCCAGAAACGGTTGGAAAGCACGCTGCCACAGATCAACCCATCCCCGACTTAGATATATCTGTCGACCAAACGAGTACGGGGCTTATTCCAAAAACGCTGGCTCCATTGTTGGAGAAGCGTATTGCGCTCAAGGGCCAGCTCTTGGAACTTGACCGCCGCGATTCGCGTTATAAGCGTGCTGAAGCTCTCTCGTCAGCGCACAAGTGGCTGTTGGTGACTTGTTTTGGCTACCTGGGGTACAAGAATGCTCGTTTTGGACGCATCGAAGCACATGAAGCGGTGACTGCCTATGGACGTGAGTGCCTATTACGAGCTAAAGAAGCTGCCGAAGATTTGGGCTTCCGAGTGCTGCATATATATGTGGATGGTTTGTGGGTGCAGAAGGAAGGTGCCAAGCAGGTCAATGATTTTCAACCCTTGCTCGAAGAAATT
>JAYELX010000382.1:0-1055 GCA_034717875.1 Chloroflexota bacterium
AGTCTTGGCGTACATGCCGTTGATGTTGGGGGTGATCGCATCATTGCTGACTGGCACGGGGGCGGTGATTCACCGCGTCTTAGTGCCAGGCGTGCCTTTCCTGGCGATCGCCTGGGCGGGGCTGCTGCGGCGGCGAGATGTGGGCTGGGTGCTGCTGCCGCTGGTGGTGATCTCGTTGATGGCTAATGATGGCTATTATTCGGCTTGGCCAGTCAGTCGACATGTGGCCGATTACACGTTCTTGGAAAACGGTGCCCAGGTTGATTTGATTTACGGGTCTAATACTGGCATTCTGCCAATGCTACTCTATGCAGATGTGCCAGTTTACGCGGCAGATGTACCTGATTATGCCGGGGCGGGATTGTCGCGCCGCACGGAGCAATTGCTGGGGATACAGAAGGCTCCGTTGGAATCATTAGAGTGGAGCCGCGCCTACCTGTTGTTCAAGGATACGGGGGTATTGGAGAGTGAGGCGGAGCGCACCTATGCGCGTGAGCTGCTCGCTAAGTATAATGGCGTGCGGATACCCACCTCAGACAGTGAACCAGGAGAAAGTTATCTATGGTTGCTACGCAACAACAATTAGAGGCGGTGCGAAGCCGCCTCCATGAGTGGTGGGAAGAAAAGCGCCTGGTTCGGATTGAGCGACGCGATACACGGATGGTCAAGCGCCGCGCGCGCGCGATCGAGCGTGAGCAGGGGGACATTGAGAAAAGGTTGCGGCGTTCGCTGGGCCGGGATGCCCGGCGGGTGGCGCGCCGAGTTAGAGATCAAGCAACTCAGCTGGGGTTATGCTACATTCGCCGGTCTGGCCGTAAAAAAGGGAGCGTCTCTAAAATACGCTTCAGAAAAGTGGTGGCTACTCCAGCCGCGTTCTATTTGCATCTGGACGCATTGCGGAATCCATTCCGCATCAATACGCAGATGTTTGAGGAAGACGATGTATTGCAGGACATCTCATTGGCTGTCAAAGCCCCGGTGCGGACAGAGTGGACGCCTCGCGATGGATTCTGGTTTGTGGTTGAGCGGTCAGGCCTGGCCAGTATCCCCAAGTA
>JAYELX010000382.1:1065-2377 GCA_034717875.1 Chloroflexota bacterium
CGGCCCAAACAAGAGATTTTATCATACCGATATAGCTGACATGCCACACGCATTGATCGCGGGTCAGACGGGCGGCGGCAAGTCGAATTTGCTACATGTGATTCTCTGCACGCTGGTGCAGAGAGCCACCCCGAAACAGTTAAAACTGGTATTGATCGATCTCAAAGGGGGCGTGGAATTAGGCGTCTACCGGGACATCCCTCATCTCTACAAATTTGACCGCGATGATGATCTTGATGCGGGCTTGTACGGGCGGCGGGAGATTGTCACCGTATTGGCGGCAGTCCAACGGGAAGTAAACCGCCGCTTGCAGATGTTTGCCCGTGAGCGGATTCGGAATATCGACCGGTGGAATAATAAGTATCGAGCCAACCGGCTCTCAAAAATTGTGATAGTGATAGACGAGATCGCTAATGCGATGTTGGTCTCGAGGATCAAGCGTAAGATTGAGCCGGTGATTGCAGACATCGGCGCGCAGTCGCGCGCCAGCGGCATCCACCTGGTGGTAACTACTCAACATCCCATCTCTGATGTTGTCACATCATTGCTGAAAGCGAATATCCCTGGGAGGTTTGCGTTCAGTACCACGAGCATCTCCGCATCTAACGTGATCATCAATAATAAGAAGGCGTACAATCTGGGGCCGCCTGGCCGGGTGATTTACCAGGCAGAACGCAAGAATATCGTGGCTCAGGTACCCTATCTGAGTGAGGATCAGGTGGATGATATTCTACTCGCCGTGCGGGAGGGGCGCGTGGCGGATAACACCGTGCTACATGAGGTCACTCGCTCGGATATTTGCGAGTGGTGCTTGGGCCAACCAGAGCAACGGTTTACAGTGGACAATGTTTATGGCAAATTCCATCGATTCGGGTTGACCTATCGAGATATACGAAATATTCAGGGGGAGATGTATGCCAGCGGAGCCGAGGTGACGGTGGAAGATCGGGCTTATATTCTCAAGGGGAAGGGAAACCTGCGGTTTTTCGTGGAGGTGACGGATGAGAAATAGCTGCCTGATACTTGTGGCGCTGCTTCTGGCATTGCTGCCGCTGCCTGCCCTGGCAGCGGGGGAGAGCTGGCAGTGGGGCGATTGCCCCTGGTCTGCTGGCTGTGATGCAGATGGGGCAATCCTGCCGCCTAATGGGAGCAGTTCCATGCCTGCCCCAGTCCATTGCTCCGCTCGCATCCGGGTAGGTGTGGGTGATGTATACGTTGATGGACGTCTAATAACCGATACCGTGATTCTCTCTGAAGGGAGTGTGATTAGTGTGAGCAATACAGAGGCCATCACTCGTAGCTTCAACAGCCT
>JAYELX010000383.1:0-2369 GCA_034717875.1 Chloroflexota bacterium
CGCTCTCGTTCCTACGCTCCGCGTTGGAACGCCCTTACTAACGCTCTGCGTTTGCCCCTACTCAGCCGGCAGCCGCTCGACGGAAAGCACGTCCACCAACGCCCGCAACCCAAGCATATAAGACCGCCATCCGAAGCCGCTGATGCTGCCAACGCAAACTGGAGCAATCAACGATTTGTGGCGGAACGATTCGCGCGCCGCGACGTTGGAGAGATGTACTTCGACCACGGGAATATCGATGGCGGCGATGGCATCGCGCAGAGCCACGGAGGTATGCGTATACCCGCCAGGGTTGAAAATCACGCCGTGGTGCTGCTCCCGGGCCTGGTGCAGCGCGTCGATCAACTCCCCCTCGTGGTTGGATTGAAAAGCAACCAGCGCGCAGCCGAGGCTTTCGCCCAGTTCATTCAAGGCGGTGTTGATTTCCGCCAGCGTGCGCGCCCCGTAGACATCGGTCTCGCGCTGGCCAAGCAGGTTTAGATTTGGGCCATGTAGAAGAAGAATTGAATAGGTCATGGATAGTTGGTGAGGTGGTGTGTTGGTATATTGGGTATATTGGTATATTGGTATGCTGGTGTATTGGCCGCCGTGGAGCAGATCGTCGAGGATAGATTTTCCTCTCTACATTATACACAATAAGTGCGCACCATTGAATAAATTCGAGGCTGGTGTGCTAAATCCACCTGCGTGGATTAAGCAAATGAATTCGCCGCAAACCGACGGAGGTCGGTTTCGCAGTCCAGGGTCGATTTCGCCAGCGGCGTACATGCCGAGTCACGCACAGCGAGCAAATCAATTATGCTGTCTAGGGAGGCTGGCGCGGCAAATGGCACATTGCCTTCGGAAGATGGGCGTGACTGCCCAGGTGGTTAAGCGCGGGCGGTTGTATTTGTATGTGTAAGGGAAAGCTAGCAAAGGGAGTGATTGACGGTACTGGATACTCAACGGTTTCTAGCATGGTTATGATATACTGAGAACGATAAACTATTTTGAAGGTTATTGAAAGGGGAAATTATACAAGTAGGACAAATAAAGACTATCATCTGGAGATTAGGGTAATAACCATGCCACAATCTAAAAGGAGCAGCGAATGGCTTGCCTTACGGCGTTGTCTGGCAATTTTACGTCGCTTACTTCAGGGAGCAGCAACTTCAGATGAGCTAATAGAATCTGTTTCGTACGTTGTTTCTCCGGATGCTTATCCGGATGAAGAATCTGCGCGCAAAAGAGCCTTCAAGCGAGACCGCTATAATCTTCGACATCGTCTCGATGTCGAATTTTTTTATGATCACAAAGATGGGGTTTATATTTTGCAAGACCCTGGCCCATTTGGACGATTCGAACTTTCAGATAACAGCTTGTTCGCTTTGCGTTTATTATCCCAAACCTTCGAGGGGAAAATCGGGGAATGGGCTGATATCCAATATCTGCTAGAAGAGATTATCGAGAGACTTTCTCCGGAAGCCAAGCGTCGTTTAGAAGCTGATATTCCTCTGATCGATTTGGATGTTCTGCAAGGGGTAGATCAAGCTGAACTCAGTGAGCGCGTTTGGAATACCGTCAATCGGGCTGCGCGCCAGCACCGCGAACTAGCCTTCAATTATCTTTCCCCCCAACAAAAAGATCAAAAGCCACGCTTTCACAAGGTGGCTCCATACCAAGTACGCTTCAAGCGGGGACATTGGTATCTATATGCCTACGATCTGTACTGGCGCAATCCTTATGGCCAAGAAGGATACGATGCGGGGCACAAGAACTTCCGCCTGGTGTATATTCAAAACGACGATCGCTTGCAAGTGCTGCCGACAAAGTTGCCGCTGGAGCAGCGCCGCCCGCCCCGCTACCAGGTGCATTACCGCCTGGCTCCAGCGGTGGGACGCGGGGCCATCAGCCGCCATTTTGATGATATGAAAATTATTCGTTCCCCCGATGGCAGCGCCGAAGTTCTGGGGCAAACTGACGATGTTTGGGGCGCGGTGCGCACTTTGTTGGCTTATGGGGAAAGTTGCACCGTGCTGGGAGGCGCAAAAGTGCTTGCCCTGATGCGGCGGCGGGTGAATCGGCTAATCCGCTACATTCCGCTGCCAAAATGGAGAAACTGCCCTCCCCCGCTCGCAAGGGGTATATCATGTAAGTGGAGTAGTGGCTAAGGTATAATGAGCGCAGGTATTCGAGGGGACAGTCTTATTATCTGATAAACTGTATGAAATCTGGATCGCCGCGAATGAATTGCGGCCTGCTATGGGAAACACGTTGTAAAAATGTGTATCCTTTTGGAGTAACTTATGGATTTTGACTTTGGACCTATTTCACGAACAGTAAGTGGAGGGCGAAAAGATAGCTTCAACTTGACTTCGCTCCCATTGCAT
>JAYELX010000384.1:0-2350 GCA_034717875.1 Chloroflexota bacterium
ATTCCAGGTATAGCGAAAATATTTCCTCGCTGCTGACCAGATTCAAGCATAAAGCGATTTCAATCACGTTCATAATATCCATGAATGCTTCGAGGGGGTCTTGTTGCAGGGGGTTCGGTAGAATACGTTCCAGAGATGCTTGTTGCACTTTCAGCAATCTTTCTTCTTCCTGTTGAAAATGCACTTCCAATTCCTGCAAATCATCAACTGATAATTCCCATCCGCTCGCATCGATATTTTCTTCGAGATGTGCAATGGTCGCTGGGCCAGTGAGAGCGCAAGTTACTCCATCGTGAGATAGCACCCAGGCGATGGCCGTTTGTGCAGGTGTTTTGCCATAGCGATCTCCAATCTCGGCCAACTTTGCAGCTAGGCGCAGACCCGATTGATACCGCTGGCACTGGAACAACGGGTCGAGATTGCGGGTGTCCCCGGCTTCGAATTCGGGTTGTTGTGGCAATTTGCCGGTCAGCATTCCCCTCCCGGTCACGCTGTAAGCAATGCCACCCACATTGTGTGCCCGGCATAGTGGCAGTAATTTTTGACGCGCTCCACGCTCAACTGAGTTGAATCTCAACATCAACGAAGTTATATTGCCATTTCTAAAAAATGTCTCGATACCCTCCTCGGGCAAATTACTGATTCCGTAACGGCGAATTTTGCCTAGTAGCACGCCGCTCTGGCTTCTATCCGATTTCCGGTAGCGTTTTTGCATTGTGCGTAAATACTTGTAGCGCTCATCTATTGTCATCTTTTCCATATTTCATAGCTCCCTCGGTCGCTTTGCGTGCCTCTGGCAACATTATCTTTTGAGATAACCATATCTCGTAATTACTCAAAATGTTAGTGGTGCGTTGCATCTAAAAGATTCACTGCACCACGGGTTGACCAAGAATCCCCTTGAATAACCCGAAGTGCAATGCATTTCCCAAATGCAATGCACTTCTATCGTCGCTTGACCAACAGGAATTTGAGCAACTACCATATCTCATTAGTAACATTTTAGATGAGTGAACGCGATCTCATTAGTAACATTTTAGATGAGTGAACGCGAAACCTTGCCACTTGCTCTTTTCCATGCTAAAATATCATCGCTATAGGGTGGTAGCAATACTGCTGTTGGCGAAAAGTGGGTATCCCCCACTTTTCTTTATTCTAGGCTACCCCCTTTAATTTAACGGAGAGAGAGCATGAAGAGCGATTTTTCACTAGCCTTTAAACAAATAATAGAAGATCGAGGCTTACCCAAGGAAATATTAATTGCAGCTATCGAGGATGCTATGGTATCAGCATATCGGCGCACCACGCATGCATCCAATGCACAGTATATAGAAGCCAAGATTGACTCCGAAACTGGGGGAGTCACGATCTTCGCAGAAAAAGAAGTCGTCGAAGATGTTCAAGATGATCGCACCGAAGTGGAATTGGCTAAAGCAAAAACGGTAGACGCTGACACCGCTATTGGCGAGATGGTTATCATCGAAACTACGCCTGATGATTTTGGACGCGTTGCTGCCCAAACTGCACGTCAAGTTATTCAACAACGTATTCGAGAAGCTGAACGTGATGTGCAATTTGATTATTACATAAAACAAGTTGGCGATATTGTCAATGGTATGGTGCAATCTGCCAATGCCAGACAAGTTACTCTGGGATTGGATATGAAAGCCGAGGGTATAATGCCCCGCAGCCAACAGATTCCGCGTGAGTTCTTTCGCGTACACGATCGGGTGCGCGCACTTTTGCTCGATATAAAAAAGACTAACCGCGGGCCAAAAATCATCCTCTCTCGCGCCCACCCCGACTTTTTGCGCCGTTTGCTTGAAAACGAGGTGCCGGAAGTCTACCATGGGATGGTCGAAATCAAATCTATTGCGCGTGAACCGGGACAGCGGTCCAAGGTGGCTGTAGCTGGCCTGCAACCCGGGGTTGACGCGGTTGGTGCTTGTGTCGGCATTCGCGGCGTACGCATCCAGGCTATTGTGCGTGAACTCAACGACGAGAAAATCGACGTCATCGAATGGAGTCCGGATAATGAGTCATATATTGCTAAAGCGCTCAGCCCAGCACGCGTCTTGACTGTTTTCCTCAGCGAAGGAAAAGCAGGTCCCAACACAGCCACAGTGGTTGTGCCCGAGGACCAACTCAGCTTGGCAATAGGCCGCAGCGGGCAAAATGCCCGCCTCACCGCTAAACTCACCGGCTGGCGCATTGATATCAAGAGTCTGGTTGAAGCCACGTCCGATGTGCTGTTCAAATTACAAAACGATCCAGATTACGCTGAATTCAGTGCACAGGAAAAGGAAATTATTCCACGCATCGAAGCAGTGATGGCCAAAAAAGCTGAGGG
>JAYELX010000385.1:0-2350 GCA_034717875.1 Chloroflexota bacterium
TTTTCGACCTTTGGTGGTATTTATCCCAACCAGAATGGCCAGAACCAAATTTAGAGTTGCTCAACCAGGCTCTTGTTCAATCTGAATGGAAAGAAACCGCGCTTACTCCTGATAATTGGCGTGGATTTGTTCGAGAGCGAATTGAGAAACTAAATTGGCAAGAAGATGTTTCGCGTGATATTCAGGCTTTTCTCATCTCTGCTGAATGGGATAAACAGATGGGGAAAGAAGAATTGCTCAGGCTTTTATAACCATGTACTTACAAAAACTCTTCGCAAACAAAATGAGAGCCGGGTTTATCGTACTCGGCTCTTTGCTCGTTCTTTTCATCGTCTGGCCTTTACTGCGCACGATCACCGGTTCCAGCCTGAACCTTCTTTGGCAAACCATGCTGGATGCCGAAGTTCGCAAAGCCATTCTGCTCACATTTTATAGCTCTGCTATTGCAACCCTGTTTGCATTTGTGCTTGGTGTGCCCCTGGCGTACCTGCTGGCGCGCAACGATTTCCCAGGCAAGCACCTGGTCGAGGGCATCATCGACATACCCATTGTCATCCCCCACACCGCTGCCGGCATTGCGTTGCTGGTGACATTTGGCCGCCGGTCGGTGCTGGGCAAAATGTTTGGACTGGTGGGGATCAAATTCGTGTCGGCTGCCCCGGGAATTGTGCTCGCCATGCTCTTCGTCAGCCTGCCATTTTTGGTCGATTCAGCCCGGGAAGGCTTCGAGGCTGTCGATCAGCGTTTGGAGCGAGTCTCCCGCACATTGGGGGCCAGCCCGTGGGAGGCCTTCTGGCGGGTTGCCTTTCCCCTGGCCTGGCGCAGCATCCTCACCGGGATGGTTTTGATGTGGGCGCGGGGGTTAAGCGAATTCGGCGCGGTGGTCATATTGGCCTATCATCCCATGGTGGCGCCGGTATTGCTCTACGAGCGATTTGAATCCTATGGGTTGGAATATGCCCGCCCGGTGGCAACGTTGATCATCTTGATCTGTCTGGCGGCATTTGTTTTGCTGCGATTGATCGGTAAGCGCGGGGATGCGTAGATGACGAAAACAGGACGTGTGCAGTTACGTGATTTGTGGGTGGATCTCAAAGAATTCCATTTGCGCGAGATTGATCTCGATATCCCGGCCGGCGAGTATTTTGTTTTGCTAGGCCCAACCGGGGCTGGCAAGACTGTGCTGCTGGAAACCATTGCCGGATTGTACGCCCCCCAAAAAGGGCGTATTTTGGTGGATGGCGAGGATATTACCTTTCTGCCCCCGGAACGACGGGGTGCCGGTTTCGTTTATCAGGATTATGCCCTCTTCCCGCATTTAACCGTGGCCGATAATATTGCCTTTGGGCTGAAATTGCGGCGGGTGCCGCGAAAAGTTGCCGATGAGCAGGTGTCGGCGATGAGCCGATTATTGGGTGTCGAGCATTTGCTCCACCGGAGGCCGAGGACGTTGAGCGGGGGCGAACAGCAGCGGGTTGCCTTGGCGCGTGCGCTGGTCATCGGGCCGCGTTTGCTGCTCCTGGACGAGCCGTTGAGCGCCCTCGACCCGGAAACCCGGGAGGGGCTGCGACGCGAGCTGGCCCGCATCCATCAGCAACTTGGCACCACCACCCTGCACGTTACCCACGATTTCGAGGAAGCCGTGGCGCTGGGAGACCGCGTTGCCATCGTCAACGCAGGCCGGATTGTGCAGGTAGGCTCGCCGGATGATATTTTCAGGCGGCCGGCTTCTGAATTTGTGGCCCGTTTCGTAGGGGTGCGGAATATCTTCCTGGGTGAAATTAAAAGTGGCAGCCCAAGCGAATTTAAAACCTTCTCCTTTGGTAGCGTGGATATCGTTGTTGTAACCGAACGCACAGGCGTGGTGCATGCCTCGATCCGCCCGGAAGATGTCATCATCTCCAAAGAGCCGCTCCGCTCCAGCGCGCGAAACTGTTTCCCGGGCCGCATTGTGGAGATTGCAGATCGAGGCACGCTGGTTTACGTGACCGTGCGGATCCCCTCCGAAGGTGATCGAAAGAGTCCCCCAGATTTTACATGCGTGATCACGCGGCGTTCTTTAGATGAAATGGATTTGCAGGAATACGCATTGGTTCATATTTCGTTCAAAGCTTCAGCAGTGCATGTTTTTTAAGTATCATCTCCAAAAAGGAGGGTGGTGTTTCTAATTCGTCAGCGGATAAATACGCTCCTTATCTCGATTCGATTTGCGCTGCCAACCGTCTCAGCTTCTGACTCACTTCCCGCCATTGTATTTTCGATATCCCCAACTTTTGCCGAATTTTATCTTTCTCCATGCCCGCGCGCCAATCTGTTAGTGCGGATGTCCATCGGCACATGCGGAAGGAAA
>JAYELX010000386.1:0-2337 GCA_034717875.1 Chloroflexota bacterium
TGATACCTGATACCTGATACCTGATACCTGATACCCGATCCCTGATCCCTAATCTTTGTTTTCGAAGGAGTAAATCAAAATGAGTAAATGTGATTTTGGCCTGATTGGCCTGGCCGTGATGGGCCAAAACCTGGTTTTGAATATGAATGACCACGGCTTCAAAGTAGCGGTTTACAACCGCACAGTATCCAAGGTGGATGATTTCATCAACGGCAACGCAAAGGGCACTGAAGTTGTTGGAACACATTCTATCGAAGAACTAGTCAGCGTGCTGAAAAGACCCCGTCGGGTGATGATGCTGATAAAAGCAGGCCCGCCGGTGGATGCTGTTATCGACAAGCTCATCCCCCATCTGGAGGCCGGCGACATAATCATCGACGGCGGCAATTCGAACTATAACGACACCATTCGGCGCACTGAGTACGTCGAGTCGAAAGGATTTCTCTACATTGGCACGGGAGTCTCTGGTGGCGAAGAAGGGGCGCGTTTTGGGCCTTCAATCATGCCGGGCGGATCGCCGGGTGCCTGGCCGCATGTCAAGGAGATATTCCAAGCAGTCTCGGCCAAAGTAGATGGCGGCACGCCCTGCTGCGACTGGGTCGGCGAGAACGGAGCCGGTCATTACGTCAAAATGACGCACAACGGCATCGAATATGGCGATATGCAGCTCATTTGCGAAGCTTACGATTTGATGAAAAATCTGCTGGGAATGAGCAATCAGGAGGTGCACACGGTCTTTACGCAATGGAATCAAGGCAAACTGGATTCTTATCTGATCGAGATCACCGGCGATATCTTGGGCTACCAGGATGAGAGCGACGAGTACGTGGTCGACAAAATTCTCGATACCGCCGGTCAAAAAGGCACCGGCAAATGGACTGCGATCTCCTCGCTGGAGATGGGTATTCCGCTGACATTGATCAACGAAGCAGTGCTGGCGCGTTTTCTATCTGCTCTGAAAGCGGATCGGGTAGAAGCGTCCCAGGTATTGACCGGCCCGAGGGTAGGATTTGATGGCGATAAGCAGGCCTTCATCACTGACATTCACGATGCTCTCTACGCATCCAAGATTATGTCCTACACCCAGGGTTACATGTTGATGCGGGCTGCGGCGGTGGAGTATGATTGGAACCTGAATTATGGCGGCATTGCTCTGATGTGGCGCGGCGGTTGTATCATCCGCTCGGCTTTTTTGGGCAAGATCAAAGCAGCCTTCGAAAAAGAAGCTGACCTGACCAACCTGCTGCTGGATGATTATTTCAAGAATGAAATCGATGCGGCTCAATCGGGATGGCGGCGGGTGATTGCCGCGGCTGTTGAGGCCGGTGTCCCGGTTCCGGCTATGTCCAGTGCCCTGACTTTCTACGACGGCTACCGGCGCGAGCGGCTGCCGGCCAATTTGCTGCAAGCCCTGCGGGATTACTTTGGCGCCCACACCTACGAGCGCACGGATAAACCCCGTGGTGAGTTCTTCCACACTAATTGGACTGGCACTGGCGGCGATGTAACTTCCAGCACTTATAATGCATAACTAAAGTAACCAGTTCACTTCTCGCTCCTTCAATCCCCCCGCAACGAGGGGATTGAAGGGATGGTATAGTAAGTGATGAACACAGGTGACAGTCACCTCACGTAAAAAATTTTATCACTTACCTTGTTACCATTATCAAAACTCACTAATTGAAAGGAGACTAAAATGAAATCTGGACTGAATATCAAAAAAGATGCCGCCCTGGACTTGGTGTCCGTCGGCGCGCTTATTCATCGGCTTGACCCTGGCGTTGTTCCTTTCCGCAAGGCAGCTGAGTGCAAAATCCATGTCAGCGGCGGCGAGTTCAACGTGGCAGCTAATCTGGCGGATTGTTTTCGCTTGAAGACCGGCATCGCCACAGCCATGGTGGATTACCCCATCGGCGCGCTGATAGCCGAGCGGGTTCGGGCGATGGGAGTTAAACCCTTTTACAAACATTTCGAGCATAATGGGGTCAACGGCCCCAATATGGCCACAGTTTACAGCGACCGCGGCTACGGGGTGCGCCCCCCATTAGTTTTTTATAATCGCTCGAACGAAGCTGGTGGGCTGCTCAAGCCGGGTGATTTTGATTGGGATGAGATATTTGCTGGCGGCGTGCGCTGGTTCCACAGCGGTGGCATTTTCGCAGCCTTGTCAGAGACCACCGGCGAGGTGATCATCGAAGGCATGCAGGCGGCCAAAGCTGCCGGCGCAGTCACGTCTTTCGACTTGAACTATCGCGGAAAATTGTGGAGTATCTGGGGTGGCTACGACCGTGCCCTGTCTGTTCTCGGGCGGATTGTCGAGAACGTGGATGTGATCCT
>JAYELX010000387.1:0-2330 GCA_034717875.1 Chloroflexota bacterium
AAACACCCAGTCGGGAATGATCCGGCCGGGGTTTGCAATCACATCCAACTATTGATGTTACCATTTTGAGTTTCGATGTTCCGAAGCCCATCCAATTTGTAGTTTATGTCTGCCTCTTTTGCTGTCACAATCTTGTGAAAACACGGACTTTTTGACCAAAATTCACGTAACCCCAAAGAGCGATAATTTGCAACAAACGACTGCATTGAAATACGACCGAGCGCATTTTAGCACGCCGATATTGATTTGTCAAAGAAAAAGCGAACTTACTCAAAATAGAGATGTGCATTGCGTCTGCTCTTGATGCGTACCACAAGGGCATGATATTGCACATTGGGTCGCCAGAAAACATCCTACATTTACCGTCTCGCAGGTGCAACGCACTCTCGAAGTGCAATGCACCTGATATTTGACAACTAGATTTTGAGCAATTACGAAAAAGCCCTCAGAATGTCTGAGGGCTTTTTTTTATCACCATTGACGTAAAAGATTACATCATTGGCATGCCACCACCCATACCGCCGCCAGGCATTCCACCTCCACCGGGGGCTGGGGGGGCTGATTTCTCAGGAATGTCGGTGATCAAAGCTTCGGTGGTCAGGATCATAGCAGCGATAGAAGCTGCATTTTCCAAAGCACCGCGGGTAACCTTGGCTGGGTCAATCACGCCATCTACAATCATGTCAGCGTATTTTTCTGAAAGCACGTTGAAACCAATTCTGTCGTTGCCTTCTTCAGCTTGCTTGCGGCGAACATTCTCTAAAACCACAGAGCCATCTTTACCAGCGTTAGCTGAGATCTTGCACAAAGGAATTTCTAGAGCAGATCTGACGATTTTGACGCCGATTTGGGCATCGGGATATTCCATCTCCAAATCATCCAGTACTTTCATGGCGTTAATAAGCGCAACTCCACCACCAGGCACAATCCCAGCTTCAACAGCCGCGCGTGTGGCAGAAAGGGCATCCTCAACTCGGTGCTTCTTTTCTTTCAACTCAGTTTCGGTAGCAGCACCGACACCGATGATAGCAACGCCGCCCGAGAGTTTTGCCAGACGTTCTTGCAGCTTCTCACGATCGTAGTCGCTGGAGCTCTTATCAATTTCGTTGCGAATTTGATCAACACGAGCATTAATCGCCTTGGCATCTCCCTGACCGCCGATAATGGTGGTGTCGTCTTTGGTGGACACTACCCGCTCGGCACGGCCAAGATCTTCGATTGTGACGCTATCAAGCTGACGTCCCATCTCTTCGGTAATTACAGTGCCGTTGGTTAGAACGGCGATATCTTGCAGCATAGCTTTGCGGCGATCACCAAATCCGGGCGCTTTAATGGCTAATACGTTGAGCATACCGCGCAGCTTATTAAGTACCAAAGTGGCCAATGCTTCGCCATCGATATCTTCGGCGATAATGACCAGCTCGCGCTTGCCCATTTGAACCATTTTTTCCAGCAAAGGAATCATGTCCTGAGCAGCGGAGATTTTGGCGTCGTGAATCAGCAAGTAAGGTGATTCGATATTTGCTTCCATAGCTTCTGAATCGGTGATGAAATAAGGCGAGAGATAGCCGCGGTCAAATTGCATACCTTCCACATACTCGGTTTCGAATTCAAGGCCTTTGGACTCTTCGACGGTGATAACGCCATCTTTACCAACTTTATCCATCACATCGGCGATCAGGCTGCCAATAGAGCGGTCCTGCGCGGAGATGGATGCAATGTTGGCAATATCTTCTTTAGTTTTGATATCGATGGATTTCGAGCCGATTTCTTCAGAAACAGCTTTCGAGGCGGCTTCGATACCCAACTTGAGCAGCATAGGATTTGCACCAGCAGCCAAATTCTTCATGCCTTCGCTTACAATGGAGTGTGCCAATACGGTAGAAGTGGTAGTGCCGTCGCCGGCAATATCATTGGTTTTGGTAGCGGCCTCTTTGATCAATTGGGCGCCCATATTCTCGAATGGATCTTCGAGTTCGATTTCTTTTGCAACAGTGACGCCATCGTGAGTAATGGTGGGGCTGCCAAAGCTGCGATCCAGGGCCACATTGCGCCCCTTGGGGCCAAGTGTGGTAATTACAGCGTTCGCCAGAACATCCATGCCATCTTGCAGGCTGCGGCGAGCTTCTTGGGAAAATTTAAGTTGTTTTGCCATAGGTAAAAACTCCTTATAATGGGATAGTTATTATTTTACAATTGCTAAAAGGTCTGACTCGCTCAGGATCAGGACATCTTTTCCGTCGACTTCGACCTCTGTGCCAGCATATTTAGCATATAGAACAACGTCGCCTTCAGAAATTTCTGCTTCAACTTCTGGGCCGACGGCCAAG
>JAYELX010000388.1:0-2329 GCA_034717875.1 Chloroflexota bacterium
CACCCCTACCGCATCCTGCTTGTCGAAGGTGCGCTCATGGGCGGTTATGAACATGGCCTGGAGACCGCTGTAGCTCTGGTCGAAAATCTCAACAATGCGCACGGGCAATGGCTGGGTAAACCTGTCGAGTTGATGGTCGTTGGGCGTGTGGCCGAGAGCGTGAAACATCGTTGGGACGCGCAAACGTCCATCCCGCTGCATTGGGCTGGATTAGTGCTTCCCGAGCGCATTCCCGAAATCAACCGCCGCGCCCATCTACTCTATTCATCCGATATTAACGCCGCCTGCCCCAACGCTGTCATTGAAGCAATGGCTTGTGGCCTGCCCGTGCTGGCCTTCGACACCGGCGCGCTGCCCGAACTGGTAACCTGCGATGCCGGCCGCGTTGTTCCCTACGGCGGCGACCCCTGGAAATTGGATACTCCCGATGTGCCCGCTCTGACCGAAGCCGCCGTTGAAATCCTGCAAAATCAACCCAGCTTTCGCACGAGCGCCCGCGCCCGCGCCGAAGCCGCCTTTGGTTTGGATGCGATGGTGGAGGGGTATTTGGATGTATTAACGCCTGGCTTTTAGTCGGCTTCGCCGTAGGCGCGCCTTTGGCGAGCCGACTTTGGCTTTCAGCCTGGGATTTCAATCCCAGGCATTGTGGGCTGTTCTGTTCAGCTGTTCTGTTCAGCCGCACAAATATGACAGCGAATTTCAGGATTGACCGAATTCAAGCCCGAAAAATTCGATAAATTCTACGATTCGTTGTTATATTGAAATACTTCTCTCCTCTTCTCTCCTCGTGCTGACTCCCCGTGCGAACGTTGCTTCCAACCCGACAGCCCGCACGGTCGTAAACGACCGTGCTAATAATGCGAAGCCCTGCCGGGCTGTTCAGTCATACAAATATTACAGCGAATTTCAGGTTGACCGAATTCAAGCCCGAAAAATTCGATAAATCCCACGATTCGTTGTTATATTGAGATACCAGAAACCCGAACAACAAAGGAAACTACCATGTCCAACCCATTCTTCATTGCAGGACGTATTCAAAACCCGGATGATTTTGTTGGCCGCAAAGCTGAAATAAGCCGCATTTTTAGCGCG
The DNA here is from genome assembly GCA_034717875.1 of Chloroflexota bacterium. Classification (GTDB taxonomy): domain Bacteria; phylum Chloroflexota; class Anaerolineae; order Anaerolineales; family UBA11858; genus JAYELX01. Next base: position 1,093 of record JAYELX010000388.1, read on the forward strand.
TTGGAGACCGGCTACACGGGGCAGGCCCAGCACTTTAACATCGTCGCGCCTCGACGCATGGGCAAGTCATCTTTGTTGTATTATCTCACTCGAACCTATTCTCAAAATATACCCCACGCCCAGGCCTATCGAGTAATTTATGTTGATTTGGATCACCCGCGCTGCCACACGCGTTCAGCCTTGCTGAGCCATATTTTGGAACAATTGGGCATCGAACACCCCCTCCCGCTGAAATTGGAAGAATTTTACGACTCCATTGCCGAACAGAGAGAACGCCCCGATGCGATCTGGCCGGTGGTGTGTGTAGATGAGTTCGAACATTTGATCAAGCGTAAAGACGAATTCCCCGATTCTTTTTATGATACCTGGCGCAGTTTGGGCAATAATAATTTATTGAGCATCATTGTTGCTTCTCAATCCCCGCTTAATCAACTGGCCCGGCAAGAAAAATTGACCTCCCCGTTTTTCAATATCTTTACCCTTATGCGGTTGGGTGAATTCACCCCCCAGGCTGCGCAGCAGTTAATCGCCCGTGGGAATTTTAGCCCCGAAGAAGCTGAACGTGTTCTGGATTTGGGCGGACGTCATCCTTATAAATTACAATTGGCTGCGAAACTATTGTACGCCGCCAAAGCCGATTCTCAGCCTGTGGATTGGGGAGGCATCAAAAAAGACTTTCGCCAGCAAGCGGCCTATATTTTCGACGACCCGGCCCAAACGCACTGGACGCGGCGTTGGAGCCGTAAACTATGCCGTTGGGCAGCGGCTGCTTTTCGTACCGTAGGCCGATTGATCCTGGTAATTTTCAACCGCAATGAACACGCCGACGACAACGCAGCTGTATGGGCTGGCGTTGTGACCGTCGTTATAATTCTCGCTGTGCTGTTGGGCTGGCTTAATCTTGACATGCTCAAAAACACCTGGCGTTTTATCTTCCCGCTTGAATAGTGGTAAAAAGGTAAATGATAAAATTTATTGCGTGAGGTGACAGTCACCTGTACTCAACCCGCTTGAAAAATAAAAGCTGGCATCATCTTTAATAAGTTTGTCAACGGATAAAAAGCGGATTAGCGGATAAACCCGCTCCATCCGCTTGCCACGGGCACGCATAGCGATCCGCTTGCCACAGGCACGCATAGCGATCCGCTTGCCACAGGCACGCATAGCGATCCGCTAATCCGCTAATCCGCTACCCATCCGCTGACCAGCTTGAAAAACTACCCTCAAAAACGAGACC
>JAYELX010000389.1:0-11901 GCA_034717875.1 Chloroflexota bacterium
TTCCGAAGTCTGGTTTTAGTCAAAACGGTAATTGCTGCACCGCTATCAACACCATACACGCCATTCACCAAGTCGGCTTGCGAGTACCCGAGGACATGTCCGTTGTCGGGATTGATGATCTTGAAATTGCCAGTTACGTGAATCCACCACTCACCACCATCCGCCAACCCAACGTTGCATTGGGCCGCCGCGCCGTGACTATGCTCTTTAACCGGCTCAACGGTAAGTCTATAACCCCACAAAAGCTCACCCCGCAGCTCATCATTCGTCAGTCGACGAGTCGAAGATTCAGCGATTCAACGATTCACTGACTCGCTAACTCGCTGAATCTCTGACTCGCTGAATCAATACTTAACCAAAAGGAGATTTTTATGACTACAAACAAAGAAAAGGTTCGCGTTGCCATCATTGGCGTTGGGAACTGTGCCGCTGCCCTTGTACAAGGGGTAGAATACTACAAAAATGCCCCCGAAGATGCCGAAATTCCCGGCTTGATGCACGCCACTGTAGGCGGCTACCACATAAGCGACATCGAATTTTCTGCCGCTATCGACGTGATTGATACCAAAGTCGGTTTGGATCTGAGCACAGCGATCTGGGCGGAACCAAACAACACGATCAAATTTGCGGATGTTCCCCATCTTGGCGTGCACGTTTCTCGCGGGATGACCCATGACGGGCTGGGTAAATATTACAAAAAAGTCGTGAAAAAAGCCGAGGGCCCCACAGACGACATCGTCAACCTGCTCGAAGAAACCAAAACCGACGTGGTTGTCAATTTCTTGCCCGTTGGCTCCGAAATGGCCACCAAATGGTACGCGGAGCAAATTATCGCCGCGGGCTGCGCGTTTGTGAATGGGATTCCCGTGTTTATTGCCAGCAGCGAATACTGGAGCAAACGCTTCGAGCAAGCTGGGCTGCCCGTCATCGGCGATGACATCAAAAGCCAGGTTGGCGCGACCATCACCCACCGCGTGCTCACGAACCTGTTCAAAGACCGCGGCATCCATCTCGATCACACCTATCAACTCAACTTTGGCGGTAACATGGATTTCTACAATATGCTTGAACGTGACCGCCTGATATCAAAGAAAATCTCGAAAACCAACGCCGTCACCAGCCAACTTCCATACGATTTGGGCGCAGGAAACGTGCACGTAGGCCCCAGCGATCACGTCCCCTGGCTCACCGACCGCAAATGGTGTCACATCCGTATGGAGGGACGCGCCTTTGGCGATGTTCCTTTGCAAATGGAACTCAAACTCGAAGTTTGGGACAGCCCCAACAGTGCGGGCGTGATGATTGACGCCGTCCGCTGTGCAAAGCTGGCCCTTGATCGTGAAATGTCAGGGCCCCTCAACTCCCCCTCCGCCTACTTCATGAAAACCCCACCTGTACAATACACCGACGACATCGCCCATCAAATGGTGGAAGATTTCATCGCTGGCAAAAAAGGACATTGAGAATGGCAGCTGAGGAAGTGAAAGTGTGGATCGTAAAAAGAGATTGGAGAAAATGCATTCTCCAATCTCTTTTTTTTGCGCAAAACAAATTAGAAAATCCCCCTTGACAGAACTACATAATTCCGTATAATAGCCCAGCAATTAGTTAGGCTAACTAACATTACACCTCAAAGGGCATCTTCGTGACAAATCGGAATGACACGAGTAAAGGATTATGTCATCATCACTATCTGAAATTCGATTTAAAGAACTTCTGCAGCGTTTACGTTCGCTGCATTTGATGCGCCCTCCCTCAGATTTTGAGTTGACGCCCTCGCAGGTTGGCTTATTGGTCACAGTGGCTCAATCGCCCGGATCGGGAGTGTTGGAGCTTGCTGAGAGTCTCAATGTCAAAGCCCCAACGGTGAGTGTGGGCGTGCGCCGTTTGGTCAAAAGCGGATGTTTGCAACAACGCCGCGATCCCGAAGATCGGCGTGCTAAGCCCATTTTCCTCACGGAGAAAAGTGAAACTTTGTTGAAGCAATTGCGTAGACATCGTACAGAGATACTCAAGTCATTTCTCTCAGGATTGACAGAAGATGAGCAAGAAGAATTGTTGCTGTTGCTCGATAAAGCCATCAGTGCTATGGAAAACCAGTCTCAAGAGGATGCATGAATAAGCTTGGAGAAATTATTCGGAAACGCAAAAAAATCATTATCATTATTGTCGCTTCTATAATTATTATTGGCGGCTTCTTTGCCTTCCGTTTTATAACAAAACGTGAGCAGGCTGCTCAACAGGATAGCTTGCAGACTGTCACATTAGAGCGCGGTTCATTAGTCTCTCTCGCGGGGGCGAACGGGACTGTACGCTCACAACAGAGCGTGACACTCGTCTGGCAACTTTCTGGCGAAGTAGAAGATGTGCTCGTCGACATCGGTGAACGTGTGACTGCTGGGAATACGTTAGCATCGTTGAGCGAAACATCATTGCCCTCACACACCATCACAGCGCAAGCCGAGTTAGTCAGCGCACAGCAGGATTTGGACGATCTGCTCTACTCACAAACTCAGCAAGCACAAGCTCTAAAAGACATCGAAACTACCGAGCAAGCATTGGAAGACGCTCTACACCCGGAGTTGGCCCAAGCCCAAGCTCAAGCCGCAATTGCCGAAGCTAACCAAACCGTAGAAAAAGCAGATCGCTGGCTAGAGATTCTGACCACTCCCCCGTCGGATTGGAGCATCCAACAAGCTTATTCTAATATACTGTTGGAAGAAGACCAATTAGACGATTTTAACGAGCAGATTGAAAAAACCAGGCGGCAAATTCCAAAAGCCACTAGCTTCGCGATAAGAGCCGATATAATGGGCAGATTAAAAAAGATGGAATACCAACTTGTGCAGCTACAAGTTGCTTATGAACGTTCGATTGATAAATATAATCATCTGTTGGCCCCTCCAGACGCGTTAGATTTGCTGATGGCCGAGGCCGATGTAGCCAGCGCACAAGCGCAGCTGATCGAGGCTAAACACGAATGGGAACTAATCAAAGACGACCCCAGCGCGGCAAAGATTGCCGTTCTCGAGGCTAAACTTGCTGACGCGCGGCGGGAGTGGCAGCGCGTAAAAGATGGCCCGGCCCCAGACGATATTGCCGCAGCCGAAGCTCGAGTGGACGCGGTTCAAGCCACGCTCAATCAGGTTTGCATCACAGCACCATTTGATGGTGTCATAACGCAGGCGATTTCCCAGCCCGGCGACCAGGTTGAAGTTGGCACGGTGGCTTTTCGGCTGGATGACCTCTCTCGCCTGACGGTCGATATACAGATTTCGGAAATGGACATCAACCGGATCGAAATTGGACAGGATGTCACCCTCCGCTTCGATGCCGTTCTAGCGAAGGAATATCACGGACGGGTGGTAGATATATCTCCGGTGGGCACCGAGACGGAAGGTACGGTTGACTTTGGCGCAACAATCGAGTTGATCGATGCCGATGCTGAAGTTAGACCCGGGATGACATCGGAGGTGGATGTTATTGTAGGACACGTTGATGATGATCTGTTAGTGCCCAACCAAGCCATCCGCATGTTGAGTGGGCAGCGCGTGGTGTATGCGCTGGGAGATAATTTATCCGTTGGGGAAACGGAATCCTCACCCGAGGAGGGAATAAATCTCTCCCTTTGGATGAGGATTCAGCAATTCCTGGGGATATCCTCAGCCCCAACCGGGATTCATCCAGTCACCATCACCATAGGCATGTCATCAGATTCATATAGTCAAGTTATCAATGGCGCATTAGAAGCAGGCGTTGAGATTATTCTCGATCCGCCAGATGAAATTGTGCGCACGTCGCAAAGATGAAAGTGTTATTTACAGGAGAATGTTATGAAAAAAGTCATTATTTTTGTTGTGATAATAGCAGTGCTGGTCGGTGGTGTAATTGGCTGGCAAAAATACACTGCCAAGAAAAAACAACAGACTTTGTTGGAAAATTTACAAACCGTGACGATCGAAAATGGCACGCTGGTGGCAACTATTGGAGCCACGGGGCGAGTGCGTTCGAACCAAAGTTCGCTGTTGGCCTGGAAGACTTCGGGAACCGTGGAGCACGTCAATGTGTTGGTGGGGGATAATGTTTCGACGGGAGATGAGTTGGCCTCGCTGGTGCAGACATCGCTGCCGCAGAGTGTGATTTTGGCACAGGCCGATTTGGTCAGCGCACAAAAAGCTTTGGACGATTTGCTAAATTCGGATTTACAGCGTGCTCAGGCTATGCAGGACGTGGAAGACGCCGAGCAAGCGCTGGAAGATTTGATGAATCCAGAATTACAGCAAGCGCAGGCTTTGCAGGTTGTTGCTGAGGCAGAACAGGCCCTGGAAGCCGCTGAACGAGATGCGCGTAATGTGCGATTGACGGCTGATCAAACGGATATAGACGAGGCTGACGCGCAGGTCGTGTTGCTGCGAGACAAATTGGAAAAAGCCGAGGAGGATTACGCACCTTATGCAGATAAGCCCGAAGATAATCTGGAGCGCGCACGTTTGCAGAGCAAGTTGGCAGAGGCGCAGCAAGAATATGACGCTGCTGTGCGCGAGCTTAATGCCTTGTCGGGCACTGGCGACGAGACTGATATTGCCGAGGCAGATGCTGATTTAGCCGTGGCGCAGGCGAATTTGGCTGAAGCACAGCGCGATTATGAACGCATCAAAGATGGCCCCACGGTTGCCGATGTCGAATTGTTGGAAGCTCAATTGGCCGATGCTCAACGCGAATGGGAGCGGGTGAAGGCCGGCCCTCCCGCCGAGGACGTCGAATCCGCCGAGGCGCGCGTGGCCGCCGCTCAGGCCACCCTGGATCAGGCCTATATTTCAGTGCCTTTCGACGGATTGGTCACCGTGGTGGAATGTGACCCTGGCGATAAGGTCGATCCGGGTTCGTTGGCTTTCCGAATAGATGATTTTTCCCGCTTATTGGTGGATTTGGAAGTCTCTGAAGTGGATATTAACAAGATTTCTGTGGATCAGGATGTGAGCTTGACTTTCGATGCTGTGCTGGCTAAGGATTATCATGGCACGGTTGTGGAGGCTGCGCTGGTCGGGTCTGAGGATCAGGGCGTCGTCAATTTCACCGTGACCGTCGAGCTTGTAGATGCGGATGATGATATTCGCCCTGGAATGACATCGGCGGTAAATATCGTTATCCAGCAATTGAAGGAAACCTTGCTGATTCCCAACCGGGCAGTACGCGTGGTGAAAGATGAGCGCGTGGTGTATGTGTTGAATGCGGATGGCAGCATTGATGATGTAGCGATCACGCTGGGGGCTTCATCCGATACGTATAGTGAGGTTATCAGTGGTAAGTTGGAAGCTGGGGATGACGTTATCATCAATCCGCCCCAAGAACTGACAGAAGAAGGCGGCTTTATGATGGGAGGCAGGCCTCCGCACCCGCAACGGTAGGAATTATCAAATATATCTGAAATTTTAACGCAGAGACGGGAAGGCGCGCACGGTATGTCCCTTTGGGAAGACGCAGAGAGTTATTGCGATTACTTTTTATTTGCGCTAGGTGACAGTCACCTATAAATTCGATCTGCACTTTGAATCATCTCGCTAATCAGTGTGTCTTTTGGGAGTGGTTCACGGTTAAGGTAACACTTTTTGTAAAAAGTCTCAGCGCCGGTCGAGTGTTTTCGCTGTAGTTTTGCGAAGCACGCACAGCGACCGAAAATGTATCGAGACCTAGCGGCCTAATACAGCAATATTCCCTTCAATAACCCGCAAACTTGGTCTCGATACAAATTCTCCGCTAGCGCTCCGAATTCACTCGACCGGCGTTTGCTCTATTACTCGAAGAGTACTCCTTCGGAGCAAGTGTAACCTTAATTTCCTTTCCATATGAACCATCCCGTCTTTTGCAACAAGATATTTTTTAAGGTGACTGTCACCAGTGTTCATCACCTACGTATAAACACCACCGATTACTGAAGAAGATAGCAGGAGCATAAAAATGACGAATTTAGTTATTGATGCACGTGATATAACCAAGGTTTATACTATGGGCACTGTAAAAGTGCACGCCTTGCGAGGGCTTTCCGTAGCCATAAAGCCAGGTGAAGTTGTGGCTATCATGGGGCCGTCGGGTTCGGGCAAGTCTACGCTGATGAATATTTTGGGCTGTCTGGACCTTCCCACAGCGGGTGAGTATTATCTTGATAATGAAAGTGTGGCCGAGTTGAACGATGATCAATTAGCCGATATTCGCAATCGCAAGGTGGGTTTTATTTTTCAAACCTTCAATCTTCTGCCGCGCGCTACTGCCTTAGCCAACGTGGAATTGCCGCTGCGCTACTCTCGGGACAATGTTAAGAATCACCGTCAGCAAGCTTTGGATGCGCTGGAATCTGTAGGGCTGGGTGATCGCGTCAAACATCACCCCAACGAACTTTCCGGAGGGCAGCAGCAGCGCGTAGCTATCGCCCGGTCAATTGTGAACAATCCATCCATCATCATGGCCGATGAGCCAACGGGCAACCTGGACACAACATCGGGCGATGCCATTATGGACATACTGCTCAAGTTGAACCAGGAGCGTAATACCACCTTGATTATTGTGACGCATGATCCAATTATCGCTGAACAAACTGAACGGATTGTGCGAATCCTAGATGGAAAAATGGTGGTAGATTAGTTAATTAGCAAGTTAATTAGCAAGTTAATTACCCACTCTTTGATCGCCGAAGGTCTCCTGACCGAGGCGGATGGACACGAAAATGGCTTGGTCAGGAAACCTCGCCGAACGCCCGGCGTGAATTTGTGGACAGATTCTTATTCAGGAACAACTCGGTTAGTTAATTACGGTGAATGTATGAATTATTGGCAAGCGTTTCTTGAGGCTTTAGATAGTTTGACGTCGAATAAGCTGCGGTCTGGCCTGACGATTTTGGGAATTGTGATCGGCGTTGGAGCCGTGATCGCCATGTTGGCCATCGGCGCAGGTGCAGAGAACTCCATTACTGGCGAAATCCAGGGGATTGGCACGAACTTGCTGTTCGTGTTCAGCGGCGGGTCTGAAGATGTTCGCAACCCCGAACCGCTGACTCTTGGGGACGCTAGCGCGATTGCAGACCCATTCGCCGCGCCCTCTGTGGCCGGTGTGGCGCCGACATTGCAAGGTAATGGTGAGGTTAGTTTTTCTGGCGAAAGTGAGGTGACCACTATCCTCGGCGTACCACCAGAATTCGAGAAAGTGCGGAATTATCATGTCTCGGAGGGAGAGTTTATCAGCGATGCCCATATATTAGGTCGCTCGGCGGTGGTGATTATAGGCGTGGACGTAGCCGAAGACCTGTTTGGGCGCAAAGCCGGGCTGGTTGGTGAAACAGTGCGCATCGAGGGGCAGCCTTTCCGGGTTATTGGTATTTTAGAAGAGAAGGGGGGCAGTTCTTTCGGCAGTGAGGATGATCAAGTCATTGTTCCGTTGACAACGGCACAAACTCGTTTGCTGCGACGAAAAACCAGCGACAGTGTGGATGTGATTTTCGTTCAAGCGGCCAGCTCTGATGTGGTCATGCAAGCCAATGATGAAATATCGCAAATCTTACGCACGCGTCACCGCACCGATATTGGGCAAGACGATTTTACAATTATGAGCCAGCAGGATGTTCTCGATGTGGCCTCATCGATCACCAACATTTTGACCATATTCCTGGGAGGCATTGCGGGGATTTCTTTGTTGGTGGGCGGCATCGGCATCATGAATATCATGTTGGTCTCAGTGGTCGAACGCACCCGCGAGATTGGCCTCCGTAAGGCAATGGGCGCCCGCAAGATGGATATAATGGTGCAATTTCTAGCTGAGTCTTCGTTGTTAAGTTTATTCGGGGGAATTTTAGGAATCGGCCTGGGTTGGGCGATCGCGGTGATTGTGGGGAAAATCGCCGCGGCCAGCAATGCCGATATTGTCCCCGTGATTGGCATAGATTCAGTATTACTGGCGACGATTTTCTCGGCTGTTGTGGGGATGTTTTTTGGCCTGTACCCAGCCAACCGAGCAGCTAACCTGGAGCCTGTGGATGCGTTGAGGTACGAGTAACTTTACCCCCCTCAATCCCCCCGCCACGGGGGGAAGCTGAAAAAGTAGTTGCTCAAAAGCTTGTTGGTCAAGCGCCGATAGAAGTGCATTGCATTTGGAAAATGCATTGCACTTCGGGTTATTCAAAGGGATTCTTGGTCAACCTGTGGTGCAATGCATCTTCGGGATGCAACGCGCCACTAATATTTTGAGCAATTATGGCAGTTTGTTCTCAGCGTATTCAGACCATTCAGCGGTTCAGTGTTCCAAAGCACTCTGAATCGTTGACACGCTGAAGATATGACCACGCTGAAAGACAATTTTTATTACTCAAAATCATATTAGTCAACCCGTGGTACAGCGCAAACGCACCACCAACATTTTGAGCAAGTACCTGAAAAACTCTCCCACCTCCACAGGGGGAAGCCGAAGAACTCTCCCCCCGCCCCGGAAATTTTATCGGAAGACCCACAATAAATACAGATTCGTTCGATCATAAAAGCACTTTATTGGGATGGTTCGCAATGATATGAGCTATCCATTTTTCATTCAGTTAAGCTGCAAAATTATTCAAAAACAATGCTTCAGTCAACACATAATATATATCAAAAACCAACATAATCGAAACCGTAAAATCTATTGCCTTAAATTTTCCATAGCGAGTATTTTTGGTAATAGCAAAGATACTAATAAAGGCGGAAAACATGAAGGGTAAATGTAATCCATAAATAAATCTCCAAAGGCACGAAATTGGCGAATACCATACAATTGCTAAGAAATATCCTATAAGATATAGAATGACAAATCCAATCAAAAATAGATTGCTTTGGAATAAGCCGAGACTTTTTCGGAAATTAACGATAACCACAAATATAGCTAATAGCGCAAAAAGATATGGGTAATTAAAGAAGTTGAATTGGTAACGGATATTCTCGAACTGTTTGCTGAAGCCATACTTAACTCGCTGAACAATCTGAGAAAGTGTATGTTTTTGGAGATACCACAATGGCCCAGGGGTTTCTTCAGGCGGGATATTGTGCCATCCATGATAAATTTCCCTTATTTCGAGGGCCTCTTCCCAAGATTCGTACCATATAACAATATGGGCAGGGTTATAAAAATATTGACCAAACTTTATTTTGCTTTCTCGCAGATAAGGGCCGATTACACCTAAAAAGAAAACGAGCAAAAGTATCAAACTTACCAGATTTGTTTTTGCCAATTTTTTTTCTGAGCAACCCTGTGCATCTTTTCGCACCAGCGAAAGCCAACGAGCAACTTCCTTAAGCACGTAAATTGCTGCAAAGATCAATAATCCCGGCAAGATAGAAGCCTTTGTAAGATTACCAATGCCCAAAATAATACCGGTGATAATGCCTAAGGTGATACCAGGCTTTTTCAACATCTTGCATAAAAGCACAAACCCCAAAAAACTTATAAAATAGTATAGTATCTCTGTCGTAAAATATGCTGCTTTGAATATGAATGACGAAAAGGCAATGATAAGCGTTAAGTTGAAGGCCTTTCGAAGTGGAAGATAAGACTTGAATATCAGCAACAAAACAATCAATAGAATCATCGACAAGAATATGTTGACTTGTTTTCCAATATAAAAAGTCTCCGCTAAGCTTTTTTCGGGGTCATAAAAAACCGCTTGCATAAAAGTATAAACCGGCATTTGAATGCGGTTGCCCGTATACCTAAAACCCGATTCGTAAACTTGTTTGGTTTGATGAACGAAATTGCTTTGATCGGCTCGAAGTTCTACATTATTTAGAACAGAATGCTTGATGGCAGCTTGATAATAAAAAAAGCCTGCTACCATCAAGCCTATAAACACACCGCCAATTAATATATTACGAGTTAGTTGCTTCTTTTTTAGGGCTTCGAGACATCTTGAAAACAATCGGCTTCCGACTAATAAACCAAGAATGATCAATGGTGCATAAAGCCGAGCTACATGCCTATATTGCCAGTATTTTCTTGGAATTATTTGATACTGCGCTGCCAACAAAATGATTATTGCCAGGGTTTCTAAACTTATTTCCCGAGCAATGCTTTTGATTGACTTAATCGGGAGCGTATCTTTTTTAAGCAGCGTGTTTTTTCGCAACGCCCACTGCCAAAGAAAATAAATGGTTTGAATACCTGCTATAGCTGACCAAGTGAGTATGGGGGCGATTCTTAGAATAATGCCCTGATAACGCACATCAATAATCGTCCATATACTTATCAAAAACATGATCAAAACCAAACTGAACGACAAAAGAAAAAACGTCAGCAGCAAATATGTTTCTTGCTTTAGAAATTTTATACTTATTGACATTAATGTGTCAGCTAATTTCTGATTTCTCTTTAAGCTGCCGGGCAACAGGGCAAGGCCAAATAAGACCATAACTATGGTAGAGACAATCAACAAGCGTGTAGCTGAATAACGCAATAAGATCACACTCGAAGGTTCACTGGCGGGAATTAAGAGAAAGACCAGACAAGCAATACCTTCCAAAGTAGTAACCAACAACAACGTTCTGAATTTCAGTTTGAATTTCATATTTGACTATCTAGAAACACCCTGTACTGCTATCGTATTTCTTGCCGAATGAATAATTATGGAGTTGCTCTACTGAAAAAACAGGGTGGGCTGGAGGGGGTGAATAATTTGCACAATTTGTAAAGGTAATTTCGTAACTTCTCAACAATCGGGGGGAGTACAGGTGGGGTGCACTTGCAATGATGATCTAAGAGCTGTTCAAAACATGCTCTCTGTTCTAAAACCTGTTGGAAAGCTCTTCCTATTATGTGCCTGCATGTGAGTGGGCATTTGGTAAATTAGACATAGAACTTGAACATCATCGGCGATAATCAAAAAAAGATTTGCACAAATTAGCCCTTTCTTCCGGGGCAGAGATCAAGCAATGTCATTTTGTAAAATTTATTGGTATTTTCGGATGGGCCTGGTCAGCCAAAATCAGAAATGACAAATATATACGTCGCGAAAACGCATGTCTGATAGTCTGATTCCTGATCTACTGATTCCTGGTTTACTGATTCCTGCTTTACCAATTTACTGCCTCTCGATCAACGCCAGAAAAGCCTCCACCACCCGCGGATCAAAATGCTTCCCGCTCTGCTCGCGGATATGCGCCAACGCTTTCTCTTCCGGCCAGGCATCGCGGTAGGGACGGTCTGAATTCAAGGCATCCCACACATCTACAATCGCAAATATGCGCGCTGCCAGGGGGATTTCTTCTCCGCGCAGACCCTGCGGATAGCCGCTGCCGTCCCATTTCTCGTGATGGCTGTAGGGAATGTCCAGCGCCGGGCGCAGATATTCTATCGGCGCCAGCATGTCGCGGGCATAGGCCGGATGCTGGTGCATGATAGCCCACTCATCCTCATCAAGCGGGCCGGGCTTGTACAGGATGCTGTCGGGAACCCCCATCTTGCCGATATCGTGCAGCAGCGCGCCGCGGCGCAGATGCCCCAGAGCCTTTCCATCTACGCCCATAGCGCTTGCCAGACGCACCGTCATCTCAGTAACGCGCCGGCTGTGGCCTTCGATTTCTATATCGCGCAATTCCAGGGCGCGCGCCCAACCCTCCAGCGTAGAGTTGTAAGCCTTGCCGAGTTCGAAGTTGGAACGCTCCAAATCGGCGAACATACTGGCGTTGTCGATGGCGATGGCGGCCTGTTTAGCCAATGTGTCCAGGAACCGCAGCCACTCATCATCGGCTGAAAGCGAGGTGCGATGGAAGATTTCCAGTACGCCGTTGAGCACGCCTTTGGCCATCAGCGGCACGCCGTAATAAGAGACGAAGTCTTCGCCGGATAGATCGGGAGATGCCAGGAATACTTCTGCCTCTGCTTGCAGATCAGGAA
>JAYELX010000390.1:0-2314 GCA_034717875.1 Chloroflexota bacterium
GCAATATTAGCACGGTCGATTTCCCCAACGGGGATGCACGCCAAAGGCGCGCAAAGCGAGCAATCGCCGTGCGGGCGTGTTCTTACGAACCTAGCAGAATCAACAAGTGTTTCATAAATCAATAATTAGCGGTTAATCACTTCCGCACGGGCGTTCCCTTGCCAGGATGCTACGCGAAACGCACCGTGCTAAATCTACGAAGCCGTTCGGGCTAAGTAAGTCCGTGAAAGTTTCTTTGTAATTATCCGACTGAGCTCGGTTATAAGGCATGCACAGCATGGCAAAACCTTCGAAGACCTCACAGGTTTTTGAAAAAACGATTTATGGGTTCCATTTTGAACCTTTACGACATGCTTTTCAAACCCAAATACACCGTTGAAACCTGTGAGGTCTGAATATGAAGTTTCCTACCCCCCACTATTTCACGTTGATCCTTATTTAATTGACTATGCTGAAGGCTGGGCTAATTTTATAAAGATATTTTGTAGTACCTACTTAGACAACACCACCAACACTTTGAGCAGTTACGCCGCTTGTTTAGTTTGGGTGGAAAAATTATCAGGCTTGCTTATTGTGAGGGCTTTTTCTCATTCCCAATCTGGGTACTGTGATGGAGCTTCGCCCACGCTTTCAACAATTTTGGGATATTCACTCTTGGGCGCGTCCGAGTCAATAGCATGTACCCGCAGCTTGAATCGCCACTCGTCTCCGTAGTCGAACAGGTACATGAACGTTTTGCCAATCTCCAGAGCCAAACTCTCTATCGTGGTGGTACGTACGTCCCCGGGGGCGTTTGTTTCCTCTTCGGCGAAAAAGTCATCCCAGAACGCTTTTATCTCTACCATAGTCATCTCATCGTCGAAAAACTCACGCAGATTGGCTTCCAGTTCTTCCCTAGTCGTTTCAGGGAGTTCATCATCATCTTCTTCTTCATCCACGTCAACCGATCCACCCCAGGGATCAACACCTTCGGGTAAGCAGTATTCAGTATTGTTGTCCCACGCTTTTCCGCTCATGAAAAACGAATACATGTGATCGCTATCCCAATCATAAGCGCTTTGAATAGCGAAGTGTAAGTCTTCGAGGGTTTGGTCAGCGAGCATTTCGATCTTGCGCCAAACCCGACCGGTGCCGGGCAATGATACGTGGAAAGTGTAAGTTTTGGGCATGTTGATCTTGTCCTTTTTTTGCTTCTCTACTTGAAACGGAATCTTACTCCAAAACGCGCCATCCTTTGGCTTCAGCAACGCTGCGAAGATCATCGTCAGGATAGACCGCCACAGGAGTTTGGCTTATCTCTAGCATGGGTAGATCGGACAGCGTGTCGCCGTAGGCTGCGATGATGGGGGTGTCTTTGTAAAAAGAGAGGATATTCTCCGCTTTCTGCTGGTACGAATTGATCGGTAGCACAACTCCTGAAAGCCTGTTTCCCTTATACACTAACCGTGAACCGATGGCTCTAACACCATCCCCGATTCGGCGAGCAAAAGCTGCGACGATGGGTTGATACGCGCTTGAGACGATGGAGATTTGCGTACCTGGCTTTCAACACCGCAAATAAGGATTACTCGTTCAATGAGTTGATGTGATTCAGCCGAACTATCAGCAATAACAAGCATCGGTATTTCCCCTAAGCAACAAGTAGATGAAATTCAGCTTCTAACTCATCGGGTGTTTGGGTACGCAAGGTCACATCCTCGCTTTTGCAGAAATCGAGAAACACGTAACGATCCACATCAGCCAACTCACAAGCAGCCCCAACGGATAGTTTCCCAGACCGGTACATCCCCAGAGCCGCGTAGAGACGCACTGCTTCGGTTACTTCTTCCAAAGGTTCGGTAACAAATTGTCTTTCCGGTAGCGCAATTGTTATTTGCATAATACTTCTCCTGGCGAAACTTCTATCTTCAGCGTTGATTCTATGCCGGACAATATGTTTTCTGGGATTTTTACAAATTTTCATCGAAATGCTACCACATACATTATACTCCACAGCAGACCATCCAAACTTTCACCGCCTTCGAAGCTCTCCGACCGTAGAGCGGTGGCAACGATAATGCCCCAGTTTCGTTTGCGGGCTAATTTGCGTAATGCGGCTGCGGCTTCCCCAGCGCGCAGCTCCTCCGGAAGTATGCCCGTGATGCCCACAACGGGGACACGTTGGAGATAATCCACGGAGAGGAGGGCCGGGCCGTGTGACGGAAAGCCGTAGTCATGCAGCAGCACATCTTCGATGGCGCGGATAGTATCTTCTTGGTCAGACAATGGAAGTATGCCCATTTGACCACCTTGCGCCAGATGATCGGCGGTGTCC
>JAYELX010000391.1:0-2311 GCA_034717875.1 Chloroflexota bacterium
AACCGGCCATCCCCCCAGAAAAACCGGTGCGGCCGCGGGTGCTGATGAACACCGCCCTGGCGGCGGTAGTGGGTGGTATGCTGGCCGTTGGCGCCATTTTCCTGATCGAGGCCCTGGATGACACCATCAAAAACCCAGATGAGGTCACCCGCCATTTGGGGCTGCCCATCTTAGGAACGATCCTGCGCCACGAAGATAATGATGATCCCATCGTTGTCGATTCTCCCCGTTCTCCTACCGCCGAAGCTTTTCGCTCTTTGCGCACCAACATTCAATATGCCAGTGTGGATTATCCAATCCGAACACTTTTGATCACCAGCCCCTCCGCCGGAGTTGGTAAATCGACCATAGCAACTAACTTAGGCATTGTTCTGGCACAAGGTGGTTCGAGCACTGTATTGGTGGATAGTGATATGCGTCGCCCAACCATACACAAACTGTTGAAGTTACCCAATCGCCTTGGTTTGAGTTCGCTTTTTGTGCACCAATCGCTTGTTACAGGGGAAGTAAAATTACCTGATGGGGTAGTGCAATCAGCAACCAAGGTCGAAGGGTTTTCGTTGATCCCCTCAGGAAAACTCCCGCCCAACCCCTCGGAGTTGCTGGCATCAGAGAAGATGTCCAATCTCATACAAAGGTTAAAAGAAGAAGCAGATATTATCGTTATCGATTCTCCTCCTGTTATGGCTGTCACAGATGCGACTGTGCTTGCGCCGCGCGTTGATGGGGTTTTGCTGATCATAAAGCCAGGCCAGACAAAACTAGAAGCTGCTCGACAGACAGTAGAGCAACTACGCCGGGTGAGAGCTAATCTATTGGGAGTGGTACTCAATGAAGTAGACCCCAAATCAAGCCGCTATGGTTATTATAATCGCTACGATAGGAAATACTACCATGAGGAAGAAGAACCAAAAGCAACTGGTTTAGGCGATTGGCGATTGAAGGTATTTGGAGGCTTGGCTGCTCTGATTGTACTCATCGTTGGATGTTTTATGTTTTGGCCAACGATTTCTTCTTGGTTTGGTGGCGGTGAGCCTGCAATCTCAACTCCAACTGAGTCTGCCGTTGCGGTCATAGGAACAGAGCCGACAACCACCCCCAAAGCTGGGAGCGTTACCCCGACTCGAACGCTAGACCGCACAAAACCAACCGAAGAAAACGGCCCATCGCAAACCCCGACCACAACCCCAACTATAACCCCTACTCCAACCCGCACCTTACCTCCAACCCCGGGGCCAAGTCTATATACTCCCTTTGGGCTGGAGAAAGAATATATCTTACATCAAGTCAAGTATGGGGATAATTTACCCAATCTCTCAGACCAATATTACACCGACCGTGATGTAATTGTGGCGGCCAATGGCCTGGTCCCCGATGTTAGCCTGCAACCTGACCAGGTGATAGTAATTATGCCAGGGCGCACTGATTCATTGGGTGTTGAACCTTTATCTGTGCTTTTCTTGGATGAAGATTACTCGATCTCTGAATTTGCTTCTCAGAAAGGCGTCACTGTCGAAGAGCTTCGGGCATATAATGCATTAGGGCCAGGTGGAATTCTTCCCGCCGGACGATGGTTGATTTTCCCGAAGCGGTACGTCTCCCTGACCCCTGTGCCCACAAAGATTCCTACCCCTGATCTCAGCAAAGCATTAACTGAGCCTTTTGGGCCTAATGATGAATATGTGCTTCACCAAGTAGCATCCGGGGAGAGTATACCCATTTTCAATGACATTTATCTGACTTCAACAGCAGTGATCCATGCGTCTAACGTGATTGAAGGCAGCATTCATGCAGGAGATGTTTTAGTGATTTTGCCGGGGCGTACGGATGCTGGAGCAATGACTCGGTTTTCTTTAATAAAAATCGAAGAAGCTATTCATGTTGATGCTTTGGCTGATCAGCTTGATGTACTAACTTCAGATATTTTAGTATATAACAATTTGACCTCGGGCGAGTTGATTTCTGCTGGACGCTGGGTGATATACCCCGCTTCTTACGCCGTAGGGGCACTTACGTCTCCCAATCTCAACAAGGCGTTGACAGATCCGTTTGGGCCTAATGATGAATATGTGCTTCACCAGGTAGCAGCCGATGAAAGTGTTTTTATTATCAAAGACATTTATCTGACTTCGGCAGATGTGATCTGGGCAGCCAACGATGTTAAGGGCAGTATCCAACCAGGGCAAGTGTTAGTGATTATCCCGGAACGTACAGAAGTTGGCCATACGCCTAAGTTTTCAGTGATCCAAGTAGAAGAGCAAATCAAAGTTGATGATCTGGCCGTACAGCTTGATGTGCTTGCAGCCGATCT
>JAYELX010000392.1:0-2309 GCA_034717875.1 Chloroflexota bacterium
ATTGTGATTGAGAAAGAACCAAAAAATGGACGCCGTAGGTCTCGGATTGGAATTGGGTTTGTTGTCATAGGGTTTCTGGTTTTTTTACTTGGTATAGAACCAGAGATATTCGCCTTGGACCGCAGCCCAGTGGTAGGCTTTGTCCAGATTTCCGTCTTTTTGATTGGACTGGTGATTATTTGCATTGGAGGATATATTAGTTTCTCTGTGCAGTGGGCCAGCAGGGAACGAACCATTTCTGCCGATATCGGCTTACGTCTAATCGCTACCGGTTATATTATTGCAATCGTATCGGGCATGGCAGATGTATTTGGTTTCGGAACGCAGCCCTTGCCCGGAGTGCCGTATTTTGGGCCTTTACAATCATCCGGTGTGGTTTTTGGAGAAGCTGTCATCGCAATTGGTTTTTTGTTGATGATGCCTCCGCAAGTATCAAAATAATAAATGAATACGGCTCATTGGGTGTTAGCGTGGTGGTGTGTTTTTTTTACCACGAAGTACACAAAGGAACACAAAGAAAAACAAAAATTAGGAAAAATCGTGCCAACTGTGGTTAGGAAAAGCGATAACTGAAACCTGCCACGCAAAGTCCTAGAAACCCATGAATATAAAAAAGAAAACATTCCATTTGCTATCATTGGGCTGCGCCAAAAATACAGTCGACTCGGACTCGATGGCGCAGCTTTTGATGAACGCTGATCATCAACCTGTTGCCAGCCCTGATGAGGCCGAAATCATTATCGTCAACACGTGCGGATTCATTGATCCAGCAAAAGAAGAATCTTTCGAGGTGCTTCGGAATTTAGCAGCCCACAAGAAGGGAGGACAGATGTTGATCGCCGCGGGATGCCTGACGCAACGCTACGGAAAGCAGGTTTCCCAGCAAGTTGATGGCATCGATGGTATTCTCGGCACGCGTCGATGGATGGACATTCTCGATGTTGTGCAACTGCTCGAAAGCGGCCAACATCCGGAGCCTGTATATCATATTCCAGACGTACCCACCGTAGGGCCAGATGATGCCGGCACGCTGCGGGTCAGCATCAATGGAGCCAGCGCATATCTCAAAATTGCCGACGGATGCCGCCGCCATTGCGCGTTTTGCGCCATCCCTCTAATCAAGGGAACCAGCGTCAGCCGGCCCATGGATGCCATCATCAGCGATGCACGAGCATTAAGCGATATGGGAATGTGTGAAATCATTCTCATTGCCCAAGATACCACCGATTACGGCCACGACCTGGGGATGAAAAACGGGTTAGCAAAGCTGCTGAAGGAAATGACCAAAACCGTACCTGAAGTCGACTGGCTTCGGGTCATGTACGCTTATACCGGCTACGTCACCGACGAACTGATCGAAGTGATGGCAACGCATAAACAAATACTCCCATATTTGGACATGCCTCTGCAGCATGCCCACCCCGACACGCTCGAACGTATGCGCCGCCCGGCAAACATGGATTGGGTCTACCGCACTTTGGAAAAAATGCGCGCCGCAATGCCGGATTTATCATTACGAACAACTTTCATTGTTGGATATCCCGGCGAGACAGAAGCAGAGTTCGGAACCTTGTTAGACTTCGTCGAGGAGATTCGCTTCGACCATGTCGGAGTTTTTCAGTTCTCATTCGAAGCTGGAACCCCTAGCGAACATCTGGGTGACCCTATCCCTGCAGAAATAAAACAAGCTCGCTGGCATCAATTGATGGAACTACAGCAAAATATCTCACTAGAACGGAACCAGCGCATTGTGGGGAAAACCTTAGACGTGCTCATCGAAGGTCATGGCGACGGCATTTCTATAGGCCGCAGTTACCGCGATGCCCCTGAAATTGACGGCATGGTTATTGTCGAAGATGAGATTCCCGTCGGTGAAATGCCTCCCATCCACATCACCAGCGCCATGCCTTATGACCTGACTGGAGTCGTCGATGAAAGCATGTTCGTAGATTTGTGAGACCCCATGAATGAATTCACGGTCTGGCACGCGAAACACGTTGCAAACGTGTTTGAACGTCTCTCGTTCTACCCGCTCCTGCGGTGGAACGAGAGCCGCACGCTTCGCGTCTTTTCAACATCGCACGCGGAACGTGCTTCCCACGGTGACACCGCGGAGCGATGTCACCAGGCAATCTTCTAAAAAAAAGAGGTAATTGCTCAAAATGTTAATGGTGTTATTTAACTCGCTTGAGCGAGCGGCTCTTTAGGAGTTCATGTAATCGGGCAACAAATTAGCACGAATGCTCAAGAGTACGCAAAGTGCTAGCCCGAATGGGCTTCGTAGATTTAGCACGGTCGGTTTACCGCCG
>JAYELX010000393.1:0-8042 GCA_034717875.1 Chloroflexota bacterium
CGCTGTGCGACCATAATTTTTCCAAAAACCTGGCTCGGAATCAATGTCCCTAAGAAATTCAGGTTGAAGACCCATTGAACAGCATCGGACGGCAAGTCAAACAAGGGTAAATCCGGGCTGGTTGTGGCTTCTTTTTTGTTACCGCCAGCACCATTGATCAAGATGTCCACGCGGCCAAACTTTTCCAGAACGGTTTCAGCGGCCTGCTCGATGCTGGCTTTGTCCAACACATCGCAGCGCACGGCTATAGCTTCACCGCTATTGAAGCGAATTTCATCTACTACTTTTTGGGCCGCTTTCGGGAAGATGTCTAAGACCGCAACTTTGACGCCAGCCTGAGCCAAAGCCTTGCTCATGGTGCCGCATAATACGCCGCCGCCACCTGTGACAACGGCTATTTTTCCAGTTAGATCAAATAATTTTTGAAGATAATCCATAATAACCTCACTTTGTGGTCTAAATCGGATTGACAATCCGATTTACAATATAAAAGGTTCCAAATGGCGAGTAAAATGCTTGCGCAAAAATTGTTCGTACAGATATAGATTTGCAATAAGCACATCCATCAAGCGCGGGCCATAATCGTCCAGCACCGAGCCGAAGGTGACATGCAACACCTGTCGGGCGTCGAATTGTTCGAAAAGATCGAGTAATTGTTCATCGGTCAGATCGGCGGTTGGGGAGACATTTTTGAGTTCTCCGGAAACATGATAGGTGGCCCGGTCGGTAGTATAACGAGAGCGGGCGAAGTCTAACAATTCCCGGAAGAAAGGCTGATCCACCGCGGCAATTACCCGCAAGCATTCCAGATAACTTGTTCCCGCGGTTTTGACATGCACCAGGTTGCGGGCTTGCTCGGCAATGCTGGGGTAGATGCTAAATTTATCGGAACCAGTATGAATGCTGAGTTTGTACCCGCCCAGATGGTGCATCACGGCAGCGTGATGTTCTAGTTCGCGGTCAAATTCGGCGCGATCACCAATGTAGTCTACACCCTTTTCGAAGCTGCCGATGAAACGCGGAGCCAGACTCAGGAACGGCACACCCAACCGCCGTAGCTCGTTGGCAATATAATAATGTTCATGGACGGTTGTGGGAGTATCGGTTTCATCAACGGAGGCTTCTAAATCGAATTCGCTGACATTTTCAACCAGATAATCTGATACGGACTTGATATGGGCGATTGCCTGGCCATATTTTGCAGCCGCCCTTAGGAGTGTCTCTTTTTGGAATTCCAGAGTGAATCCCTCCAAGTCAACGGGTTTCTCGACGTAAAGCTGGTACAGCTCATCCTGCGAAATCTCCAGCGAATCCCATGGCAATTTGGCAACCTTCGCTTC
Organism: Chloroflexota bacterium; assembly: GCA_034717875.1. Taxonomy (GTDB): domain Bacteria; phylum Chloroflexota; class Anaerolineae; order Anaerolineales; family UBA11858; genus JAYELX01. The sequence goes on from JAYELX010000393.1 coordinate 1,341, forward strand.
GAGTGTCTCTACCGAATCTGTGTGGGCAGCGTTATCGACATATTCATTGGGGTCGATGGTGTAAAAGGTGTACCCGGCTTCGATGAAGGAGGGAAGATCACGAATCTCTTTGGCGTGATCGGCGTCGGCACCCCAGGGGTCACGCCAACCCATTTCGAAAACTCCCCAGGCGGCATCATCGAGCACAATTTGGGGATTGCGTCCGGTGCGGGCGTTCTCACGCACGGATTGTTGAGCAAAGATGGGGGCAATGCCGCTTCCCTGCACAGCGGCGATATGCCCAGGGGTGGCAATCCCTAAGCGGTCGCCAAAGCCAAAGGATGTGGATAATCCCAGGGGTTGCGGATTAAGCCAGGGGAGGCGTTCCCGAAGGGCAGCTGCATTCCCTGGGGTGAGGGGGCAAACATAAACTCCGGTTCGAAGTTCCCCTTGAAAACCGGAATGATCTCCCTCGATGCAGAGAAATTTACGGTGCGTGGCTGCATCACGGGCCAGGTGATATTTTGCGCCCTTGGATTGAATTGTAGATTGTGGGTATATTTGCATATTGTCTCCGTCAAGTCAAGATTACAAATGTAGGTAGAGTAGCGACCGAATGAGCCACCGAATGAATTCGGCAGCTGGTACGGGAAACGTGTTCAAATACGTTTTAAAAGCTCCGTAAATTATTTTTACGCCATTTTTATATCATCTTAATATTCCAGGACAAGGTTTCGAATGTACAAATTGGTGAACGGACTTATAGCGGATTAGCGGATGACAAGTAACGAAGGTAGCGTAGCGGGCAGTCACCGAATGAATTCGGCGGCTGGTACGGGAAACGTGTTTGCCGGCGGTACGCTAAATGGGCGTACACTGTATGGCAGAGCAAAACACGTTTGTAACGTGTTTCGAGTTTCAGGCCGTGAATTCATTCACGGCTTACTTGCGGCTTACTTGCGGCAACTATAACTGCCGTAAGTATTTAATACTCATTTCGGCTGCGGTATCAGCGTCAGGCTTGGGCATAAATTCGCCGGAAACGTAGCCCTGGTAACCAATGGATGACAGCGTACCCAGCATGGAGGCGAAATCCATGTGCCCCGCGCCAGGATACCAGCGGTTGGAGTCAGCCACGTGAAAATGGAAAATACGTTCGCCGCATGAGCGGATGCTGTCCTCGATGGAGGCCTCTTCGATGTTCATGTGGAAGGTGTCCAGCAGCAAGCCAAAATTCTGCGCTCCGACGCACTCGATGAGGTCCTGCCCCTCGGCGACGGTGTGAATGAGATCAGTTTCGTAACGGTTGAGAGGCTCCAGGGCGTATTGAACATTGTGCAAGGCGGCATCGGAGGCACATTCTTGCAGGGCCTCGGTCAGATATTGCATGGATTGTTTGTGGGTCTGCCCCTCGGGCGTGATCCCTCGAATCAGGCCCAGGATGACGACCGCGCCGAAATGCTTCGCTAACGGAATATGACTTTTGATGCGTTCGATGGCTTCTTTTCGGACAGCAGGATCAGCGCTAGTGAAAGATAAACCTTCTTCTCCCCAGGCCTGGCCGGTACCGATAGCGGGGACTTCCAGCCCATGAGCTGAGATCACCCGATCTAACTTATCTACATCAACCAGTTTTGGGTCACGGATGGCCAGTTCAACGCCATCGTAACCCCAATCCGCGATTTTGGCGATATTGGCATCGAAGTCACCTTCGAATGCCACCGCTTCGAATTGAGCAACATGTGTGGAAAGAACAATAGATAATTTCATAAGAGTTTCTCGTTTCGGGTTTGTGTCTCCCCTTCTACAACGGGATCATCATAGAAGGGGAGATATGTATATAATTTAAGCCTGATACGTAATTTTGCATTCCTTACGATTAGTCTGCAATTCGATGATATTTTCAGGCACTTCTTCCAAAGTGATCTTCTTGGTGATCATGGGGGTCATATCCATGCCGCTGGCCATAGAGCTAATTACACGTGGGAAAGTTCCATGTCCGGAGTGACCCTGGGCACCAACAATGCTGGCCCGGCGCACTTGCAGGACTTCACCGGTCACTGGCATCTTGGCTTCAGCACGAGCGGTCACAACGATTGCGCTGTTGAGGGTTTTGCCTTCCCATATTACCTTTTCGATTCCGGGGTAAACAACCTCGGGCAAGCCGGTGGCTTCCATGAAAAGATCGGCACCCATACCATTGGTTATTTCTAAAACGCGGTCGGCAAAATCTTCTTCATAAGGATTGATGACAATATCGGCGCCCATCTTCAGTGCTAACTTAGCGCGTTCTGGCTGAGGCTCAGAGATGATCACCTTTGAAGCACCCGCGCGTTTTAGGATTGCACAGGCCGCTAGCCCAATGGGGCCTCCGCCCAAGACAACAACCCGGTCACCCGGACGGATACCGCCGCCGCGCTCGATGACGGCATTATAGGCCACGCTGGTGGGTTCAGTCAGACTGCCCGCCAAAAAGATGTCGTCACCTTTATAAACGTCAGCCAATGGCTCCAGGCTCCAGAGCGTTTTGGATGGCAGAACAATATACTGAGTAAATGCACCATTTATATTGAAGCCAATTTCATCTAACTGTTCACAGTGGTTGGGATAACCGTCTGCGCATGGTTTGCACTGACCGCACCATATCATTTCCTCAGTGGTGACGCGTTCACCGCCCTCGAAGGGCTTGTTGGTCTGTTTGTCGAAAGCTTTCTTGCCAGCCTCGACAATCACACCGGAGAGTTCGTGGCCTAAGATGCAGGGGAAACCCGTCAGCCCAGGGTAGTAGATATAACCATCATCGTCGGCCTGTGCCATGTGGACATCCGAGCCACAGATTCCGCAGGCTTTGACCTCCAATAAGACCTCTTCGGGGCCGGGAGTTGGAATATCATATTCCCTGATCTCGATGCGAGGATTTCGATATACCTGGCTGCCCAAATAAGTCTGGCGGCCGTCAATGTCTTTGGGCCCCAATTTAAACTCTGATTTTGGTTCCCAATCTGCAACTAAAGTTACGCCTTTCATTTTTCCGTTCATGTGTGTATCTCCTTGAATAATGTTAGTTTGTATAATCCTCTCCAAAAAGCAGGGGAGAAAGTGTAGGGCAGGTTTTCGCGCAGCATTCCTCGCCGCAGGCGTGCAGAGCAAAGAGGAACTGCGATTGGCGTGCTTGAGGATGCGGCGGGAATGGAATCCCGCCCTAACTACTAACCTCCAAATAGTTTCATATAGTTTATTGTAGTGCGGCTAAACCGCGAACAATCTACAACGATGTGCCCTGTCCGAGTTTCGGCAGGCCGTACACGGGCTTCCAACCTTCGCTCCATGGTTCACGCAAATAGGGTTCCATCTCCGCCTCGGTGCGGTAGGTCGTCTCTTCCACTGGGGGTACACTGCCCGAGGGGAAAGCATCCAAAATCTGGTCATTGACCAGGGTCATGTAGCGCAAGATAGCAGCCAGCGGTAGTTTGGCCTTCTTTGCTGTGCCCGCTTTGGCTTTGCCGACTACGCCCTCTGGTGTGCCCACCAACTCGATGGCGGAGTGTCCCTGGCCCTCAGACCAACGGCTGGGCCGACTGAACGGCTCCACCGACTTGTCAAAGTGTCCGTCAGGCAGGTAGCTCTTGCCTTTGGTGTTAACAGCGTAGTCCATGTCCACCATGTCAGGGACGAGATACAGCCCCAGGGATGTTTCCGCCTCGGCTGCGTGGACGAAGTTGGTATCGAATACGCCGCCCCGTTCCTTGGTGCGGAAGAACTCGCGCACAGCGCGGTGCCAGTCTATGACGCGGAAGACGCCGGGCAGTTGGTAGCGTTTCTGGAATTGCTGAATGGCCGCTTCCAAAACCCACAGTTGCCCGTGGTTGTTGAGAATGATCTGCTTGCGGAAGCCATCATTCCACAGGCCGAGCATTGTATCAATCATCAGCTCTCTGACCACATTCTCCCGGATGATGGCAGTGCCAGGCATGCCCAGGTGGTGGTAAGGGTGAGCGCCGTACATCAGTGGTGGCAGGGCCAGGTTGACCGGAGCGCCTCCTTTGGCCGTGTAGCGGCGCACCCCTTCGCAGATGGCGCTGACGAACAAGGTATCCATGGAGCTAGCCATGTGCTTGCCGTGCAACTCAGTAGATCCCACCGGGATGAAAACGATGTCGTTCTTGCGCCGGTTTTCCTCAACCTGCCAGCGCACGGTGGTCTGAATATAGGAATTGGGTTTAGCCCACTCAACAGGAGCGGGAACACCATACTCGGCCAGGATAGCGTCTATCTCAGCGTCGCTTGAATCCCAAACTTCCTTCTTGAGACGCCCAACGGTATTATCTTCGAAGAATAGATCGGGTTCGTCAGTTGCTAAAAATCCTTGGGGAACATTTTTTTCAGACATAATACTCTCCTAATCACTAATATTTTGAATTTTGTAATTACCTTTGAACACGTGTGCAAAGGTGCTTCTAAAAAAACGTGACAGTGTAAGTCACGAAAAAACACCAAACCAAATTTCATTGTTTCAAGTCTTATCAACCTCGCTGAGTTTAACAGGTCGGTTTTCTGCATAAGATTTTTTAGCGGCGTATCCCATCACAACTGGAATCCGTCCATCAACGCCGGTCACCAACGGGGTTTCATCTTTCCACACACATTGAACGAAAGCTTTCATCTCAGCGATATAGGACTCAATATAACGATCCATAAAGAAGTTGAGCGGCAGGTCCCGATGGACGCGTTGAGCGTCGCTGATCAAGGTGGTGTTGGGATAGTTATTGTCAGCGGTGATGCAGCCACCGCTCCCGAAAACCTCGACGCGTTGGTCGTAGCCATAGACCGCCTGGCGGCTGTTGTCGATGCTGCCGATCACGCCATTCTCGAAGCGCAGGGTGATAATGGCAGTATCGATGTCGCCTGCTTTGCCAATGTCGGGGTCTACCATCACGCCCCCGGCCACATAAATTTCATCAACCTCGCTGCCGATTAAAAATCGAGCCATATCGAAGTCGTGGATGGTCATATCTAAAAAGATGCCGCCGGAGACTTTGATATATTCGATGGGAGGCGGTGAAGGGTCGCGGCTGGTGATCCGCAGGATATGAGGGTCGCCGATACTGCCCGAAGCAATGCTCTCCTGTACACGCCGGAAATTGGGGTCAAAGCGGCGGTTGAATCCAACTTGCAGCTTGACCCCGGCCTGCTCCACCGCCGCCAGGACGCGGTCAATCTTGCCCAGGTCGTGATCGATGGGCTTTTCGCAAAAGATGTGCTTACCCACCGCGGCGGCCTCTGCGATCATCTGCGCGTGTGTGTCCGTGCTGGAACAGATGATGACGGCTTCGATGCTATCGTCTTCCATGATGCGGCGATGATGCTTGTACGCTGCTGGAATCTGAAAGTCAGAGGCCAGTTTTTCGGCAGCTTCCACAAAAATATCTGAAATGGCGACGAGATTGGCCTCTGGGATGCGATATGCTAAATGTTCGGCATGCACGCGCCCAATGCGTCCGGCGCCGATAAGTCCTACATTGATTTTGCTCATAAATTTGTCTCTTTTTAAGTCACCACAAGACACGATATCTTAGTTATGTTAAGCAGTGCTCTGGTCACGCTGCCCAATGAGCTGCTGCCATGCGGTCCTAAACCACGGTGTCCGAGTACAATCAGATCAACTTTATTTTGTTCGGCATATTCACTAATCTTACTGGCCGGTTTTCCAACCACATATTTGCTTTGCACGTCTGTGATACCAGCAGCGTTTAACTGATCTTTGGCATTACCCAAAATGATTTCTGCGGAGTTTTGCAGAATCTCCTTTCGCGATTCAGTCACCTCTCCTGCAGCAATCATCTCCAAGATTTCTCTAGGCAGGGATAAATTACGAATGGCATGCAATAAAAATACAGAAGCCTGATAGCGTTTAGCTACATCAATTGCGGCCTCGACAGCACGTTTCGCATGTTGAGAACCATCTACAGGGATAAGTATTCGTTTATACATAAATCAATCTCCTCGTGATTCAACTGTTGGTGATAAATGCTTAACGCCCAATGCCCATTGGGCAACAACACTCACTGCATCGTCACCGACTCTAACTTGCGAGGGTATCTGCTGCCTACCAAGCACAAAGATAACAGTGGCTTCAGCATATTGCTCAGACGGTATTTCTTTCCAAGCCTTCATCGAGATATCTTCCACGTTGATAGCAGAACGCCAGAGTGTGTCTGGCGACAGTTCCAGCGCTGCAAGGAAATCTGGTCTGAGCTCCTCATGTTCGGCACATTGGAATTCAATATGATGCGCCCACTCATGTACCAATGCGCTTTGCAAAAAAGCTGCCGATGCTGGGACGCGGATGGTAACTGTGGCACTATCCGGATCGTAAATGGCTTTGTTATCCAAACTATATGCGGCTTTTAGATGAACGTCGCCAAAGCAATCTTTTCTGGCTTGAAATTTGACTAGAAATTGTTCCCAGGTATCTTCCGCCAGAGCCTTAAAATCGCTTGCGACCGATTTGTCGATGATAAGCTCGGGTGAAGCTGACGACCTCAAACAACCTGATAGCACCGCACCCGTGAGTACGATCAAGGCGGTCATCACTAAATTGACAACTGTTCTGCTCCAACGACAGAGAATCATATTGCTATTACTGGACAGTAGAAATCGGTAATGGTCGCGTTGTAAGTGATGAAGTGTTCCACCGCAGTACCAGGGCATGCTTCGCGAAGC
>JAYELX010000393.1:8142-10133 GCA_034717875.1 Chloroflexota bacterium
GTTCCACCGCAGTACCAGGGCATGCTTCGCGAAGCGGATGGAACGAGATATTGTTCTTGGTCAACTCATGGCGCAGCGCATCTTTGAGATGCAAGCGTTCCACCGCAGAGCGGATGGAACGAGATGTAGACGCCATCACATCCTACCCGGCAGCATTCCTGCGGGTAACCTCATCGAGTTCGTGACTCAATGCCTCCAATTCATCAGCTCCAGACATGCTTCGAATCATCTCTTCGCGGGTTATCTCATTCTTGTTCCAGATTCCAAGAGTTTTACCGCGTTTGAGGATGATGAATCTGTCGCCAACAGCATAGGCATGATGCGGGTTATGGGTGATAAAGATGACTCCCAGGCCACGAATCCTGGCTTGCGCGATGTAGCGCAATACCGTGCCCGCTTGCTTCACGCCTAGGGAGGCAGTCGGCTCGTCAAGGATCAAGGCCTTGGCCCCAAAATAGACTGCTCGGGCAATGGCTACCGATTGACGCTCACCCCCGGACATAGTGCCCACCGCCTGATCGGGATCGCGGATGTCAATACCCATCTTGGCCATTTCCTCGCCCACTGTGCGTTTGGCAAAATCCACATCGTAGCTTTTGAATGGCCCGAAGCGTTTTTCTGGCTCGGAGCCAAGGAAAAAATTGCGCCAGAGGGGCATCAGCGGAATAAGGGATAAATCCTGATACACTGTTGCAATGCCTCTATCAAGGGCCTCACGAGGGTTATCGAAGATTACTTTTTCGCCTTCGAGGAAATACTCTCCGTCGGTCGGCTGGTATACGCCACAGAGAATTTTGATCAATGTGGATTTCCCAGCTCCGTTATCCCCTAAGAGACAGGTAACCTCGCCTGGATATACCTTGGCTGATACATTGCTAAGCGCAATCACGCTGCCAAACATCTTACTTACATTTCGGACGTCTATTAGTGGTGTTTTCATTGATTCACTCATCTTCCTTTGCCCTGGCAGCAGTGATCTCTTCTGCTCGCTTGCGGGTATAGTTGTTTACCAGCACGGCCGCGAGGAGCATGACACCCAAGAAACTGTAGAACCAGTCGGTATCCCATCCGGCAAAAACGATGCCTACTTGTGCCATGCCAAAGATAATTGCTCCAATCGAGGCACCGACCACCGAGCCGTAGCCGCCGGTCAACAAACAGCCACCGATGGTTGCTGCAATAATATAGATAAACTCCTGACCAATGCCCTGGCTGGCCACAGCCGAGCGCAAGCGCACGATGTTCATCACGCCCACCAACCCAGCCGCCAGCGACGTTGTCATAAATAAGGCAATCTTGACCCGCGCGGCCGGCACAGCCATATTGCGGGCTGCGGCAGCATCACCACCAACAGCGAAAATCCAGCTTCCAAATTTGGTACGCAGTAAAATCCAGCTAGCGATAATCGTAATCAAGACCCACCAAATAATCGAACTTCTCCATTCAACACCAAACAAGGTAATACCAGTGTTGAAAAAAACACGCGCCGATTCGAAGCCTAATGTTTTGTCGATGCCACCGATATAAACCTGCTCTGTCACCAGACGGGTAACACCCACATTGGCCCCGCGCAGGACAAAGAAGGTCGCCAGGGTTACGATGAAACTTGGCAACCCTGTCTTAACTAACATCAAACCATTGAGATAGCCTATAATCAGTGCAAAGATAAGCCCTGTGAGGATAGCGCCCCATAGCGGCCATCCCGCTCGGGTAGATAACAGGCCAGCGACTAAGCCCGTTGTGCCTGTCATGACGCCAGTAGAAAGGTCGAATTCACCGCCGATCATTAGCAAAGCAACCGCAATTGCCATGATACCCAACGTGGATGCGGGATCGAGTATTCGGGATATGCCAATGATCGAAATCCAGTTTTCTGGTGCTATAAAGGCAAAAAAGATCCATATTACCACCGCACCAATTAAAGCCCCGATTTCAACTCTTCGGAAGAGTCCTCTGAAAAAGCCGACCTCGGCGACTCGCTCATCGGCTTT
>JAYELX010000393.1:10233-11863 GCA_034717875.1 Chloroflexota bacterium
AATTTAGCGTGTTCCTTGAGCGGAAAGTTCTTTTACGGCAGCAGCGTTGCTTTGGTCTACAAATCCAGGACCAGTAAGCACGGGTAAGCCACCACCAACAGTATTTAGATTCGTGTTGTACAAGTACAGTAAGACAACCGGCAGATAGCCTTGCAAGTACTGTTGTTGGTCTACGGCGAATAGCATTTCACCGGCTTCGAGTGCCGCTAGAACATCGGGGCTTAGATCGAAGGTAGCCAGGCTTACATCAACATCAGCAGCAACGTAGGCATCACGGGCAGCCATAGCGATGACCGGGTTGAGGGTCATAATGGCATCGATATCAGCATCAGAAATGAGCTTGTTCTGGATGGCCGCAACTGTGCCAGCGACATCTTTGACGCCAGTGGTGGCTACATTGAAGCGTTCCACTTCGCCGCTGAAAGTATCGGCAAGACCATCGCAGCGTGCCTCGAGACCGATATTTCCTTCTTCGTGAATAACACACAGCACCTTCGCGGCGCCTTCGGCATCAAACTTCTCGCCAGCTCCTTGCCCTGCCACAAACTCAGTCTGGCCGATATGCGTAAGTGCGCCTAGCTCTTTATACATGTCCAAACCAGAGTTGATCGTTATCACAGGAATGCCTGCTTCTGTAGCTTTCATAATCACATCTTTAAGCGCATCCGGGTTGGCCAGTGAAACGAATATACCATCAACCTCGTCGGCGATGAAATTTTCGACGAGTTGAGCCTGTTCCACCGGATCACTGCTGCCACCAGACTTGAGTTCAATGCCATAAGTAGCAGCTGCGTCTTTTGCGCCTTTTTCGACGACACCCCAGAAGGAATCCTCGGCAGGGTTAGAGTGAACGGCCATACCGAAAACTAAATCGGCTTGGGCGACTTGAGATTCTTCAGCCTCTTCAGCTACAACCTCTTCGGCCTCTTCAGACGTAGGCGCAACTGTCTCTTTCGCTCCACATGCAGCTAGTGCGAACAAAGCAACGAATACCATCAACAATAAAAATGATTTGCGTAACATTTTACTTCTCCTTTATTGACATTAAGTTTTAATTGATATTGATTTTCGTACTTCTAACTGTTGTTGTCTCATAGATATTTATTTTTTATATTCTCACCTCCTTTTTAGTCCCAGCTCATCCAGCTCCATCGGTCTGCCCTCGTCGAAAGAGAGCGTCGCGGCTACACCAATAGCAGTTGCCTTTCGGCCATCATCGCCGCTAACGGCAGGATCCTTATCGGTTTCCAAACAAGCAACAAAATCTTTGATCTCGGCGGCATAGGCTTCAGTAAATCGCTGCATGAAATAAGGTACAGTGTCATGGGTCACACCGGCGCGGGTTTTTATCAATAAGGGCGTTTGTTGTTCTTTGCCAATATAGAGGCTGCCTTCGGAACCCATCACCTCTGTGCGGACATCGTAACCATAAACGGCATTACGGCTGACATCGACTGCACCAACGGCTCCATTCTCGAACTTCAAGCTGATAACGGCATTGTCAATATCATTGACATTTTTTAATTCAGGGAAAACCAGGCAACCACCTTCACTGAAAACGCGCTTGACTTCAGTGCCCATCAACCAACGGGCAAGGTCAAAGTCGTGGATGCCCATATCCATGATCAAC
>JAYELX010000394.1:0-11862 GCA_034717875.1 Chloroflexota bacterium
ATCGTAGTTGAGCAGGTAGCCGCAATCCTGCAAGTTCTGGCCTTCGCTGAGTACATCCGTGGAAACCATCACGTCAATCTCGGCTTCGCTTCCGGCCAGTTTGGGGCGATCGTTGGCCACGGGGGCGAAGCGGGCAATGCGGCCGCCCCGATCGCTTGGGGCAATACCGCCGTCCATACGCGCCAGGCGGGGTTGCCCGGCCGCGGCTAAGAAATCATCATCGTTGACAAGTTGATCGTACAAATATTGGGCTGTGTCTTTGTAATAGGTGAAGAGAAGCACCTTCTCCCCCTTTAGTTCCCCGCGCAACAGGGCTTTGAGCCGTTCCAACTTGGCATCGCGCTTGGGCGTGATCTCGGTAATGCGCTCCCAGATTTTTGTCAGGGTGGCAATGTCGTGCTGCACCGCCGCTCGGAGACGAGGTAAATCATACAAAGCGGCATTCAACACCGGCAGAGAATCAAGCACATCCCGCGCTTCATCGCGCGCGTTCAGCCCTTCGGCTCGAGAAATCGGCGCGGTGTTGTCATCTTCCCCTTCCCGATCCAGATATCGCACCGCCTCTCGGAACGAAGAGCTATCCAACAAACGGCCTTCGTCCAGCAGGGACAAAAAAGTCTGCTGGAATTCGAGCGCCCGGTGGACGCTGATGCGAAAAGCGTGCACACTAGACTCAAAGCGTTTCAGGTAGCGGCTTTTGAAAATACCCACCAACGCTTGCTCGCGGCCTAAATCCATCTCGTTCTTGTCGACGCCGCGGTGCTTGTAGTCTTCCAGGCTGTAGGGTGACAGGCGCAGCGACTCGATCCCGGCCACAATGTCATCATACAAGCCAGTGTAAGTTTCAGCCAGGTTGTACCTGATGGTGCGGAGTGCCCGCTCAGGCCAGTGGATGGTTTCTCCCCCGATGGTGGCCTCCGGGTAGGTATTGCGGATAAAAGAGCGTGTCCGGCGCACGACCACTTCTTCCAACAGGTTGAAGATGGCCATCATCTGATTGCCACCGCTTATATCAGCCTGGCGGCGGGGCTTGAGGAAAAACTTACGCAAATCGCCAATCCCAGCGGCGGAGAAGTAGGTGCGGTCGCCCTGGGCAAAGAGCATGATCTGGTTATACAGATCGAAGATGGTGTTGTTGATCGGCGTGGCGGTGAGCAGGATCAGGCGTTTGCGCTCCCCGTCCCGGCCTAAGCCCCCATTGGCACCGATCAGGCGTCCCAGCTTATCGTAACGGTTGGAAAGATGGTTGCGGAAGTTGTGGGACTCATCAATCAGGATGACATCGACATCGTGGTAGCGGCGGGTGTCGAAATCATCCCGCCCCAAAATTTCTTGGGAGATCACCTGGGCGGGGATCGTGGCTTCGCTGAGCTCTTTTTTCCACATCTCGCGCAGAGAGGCCGGACAAATCACCAACGCTTTTTGGCGGCGGTGATAGGCATGGTCTTCCAACAATTTCTTGCCGATCCAGGTTTTGCCCAGGCCGACGGAATCGGCGATCATGACCCCATCGTAACGGGCCAGGATACGACGCGCTTTTTTAACCGCGTCGCCCTGAAATTCGGTCAATTCAACGGCTGAGCGCGTCCCGGCGGGCTGCAGGCCTTCTTCGCCGAGCTCATCTTTGAAATATTCGTACAGGGTTTTCAGGTAGATGTGGTAGGGCGTGTACTCGAAATCCCCAAATTTAGACTCGTTCAGCAGAGCGATCAGTTCGTCTTTGTAGGATTGGGATTCGGCCCAACGAACATCGTACCAATCCAAGAGTTCTAGAATAGCGCGGGCGCCGACTTCGCTCTTGACCGCCCGGCGGGTGGGCGAATCGAGACTTCCCTCGAGGCTGGGTGAGGCGGATTGGGGCGTTCCATCGGCCCGCAGCAGTGGCCGCACGGCCGCGCTTGCGGCTGGATCATCCGCTTCAGCGGGATTGATCACGGTCTTGTGAGTCAGGTTGAGTTCCTGGTTACTTGTTAGCCCTGCGCGGGTGAAGTTGCTGGAACCGACAATCCCGGCCACCGGCGTGAAACGGTCGCCCGGAGCGCGGTCAGCAAAGGCCAGATAGGCTTTGGCGTGCAAAAAGCCGAGTTCGTACAACCTCACAAAGACGGTCTCTTTCCGTAAATAGCGGATCAGAGTTTCGACCAAGTGGAGAGTCTCTTCATCGAAGGGGGCCGCGTCCAAATCTCGGCGCACCTGCAGGCCGATATCGTCCCCGCTCCCAGGCTCCGCACCCAGCAACAGGCGGAAGGAGTCCAGCCCTTCCAGCCCTTCTTGCAGCAGTTCGAAGCCGCCGATGTTGAAATAAGCCGTAGCCACATCCAGGGCGTGGACATCGGCGTGGCACAGCAGACGGTTGAGTACATCTGCCAGGATATGTTCGCGGTTGTCGATGACGTAGGGAAGGTTCATGTTAACCTCAGAGGGAACTCAAAGAAGCCCATGGGCCACCCGGTTGCCAAAATTGTTCAAATTGACGTTCTTCTACAAGCGCCAAAAGAATAGGTTGAAGGAACGCATTGATGACTTGGACGGTCTGATCTAGGGAAGTCGGGATGTCCATTTCTGATTCTAGACGGTGACGACGTAAAAAGGCTTTCCATTGATTTTGTTTTTCAGCATTGTGAGTAAACGATCTACCAAGACCAACAGGAGATTTTGGGATTTCCGTTTGACGCTGGTGAAAGGTTTCGCGAATAGCCTGAGTCACAGCAGGACCTTTAAATATGCAGTGAGTTGTTAGCAGCCAGATATCAAAATAGTCCTTCATGCGGCTATTGATGATCCCTAAGCTAACGATAATGTGTAACTTCTCAGCAACTGCACTTTCACGGCTATACCCTTGTAGCTGCGGTGGGGGAAAATCTAAGATGGTTGGCATTTGAATTGAGGAGGGGTTGGGCGACACTACATCACCAAACCCGACGTCAATTTGCATAGGAATGCGTGCAGAATTTAAATAGGCCCTAAATTTTACCCTCACTCCAGGGTAATCTGCGGTCTTTATAATCCGCTCGCCAGAAACAGTGTCAGCAGCAAAGCGTAACCCATCTTCAACTACCGGTTGCTGACAAATCTCTTTGACTGCATTAACTACTTGCTCAACAACGTTATCCAATTGCCCTAGCAAATCAATATCTCTAGTTGAGCGGATAAAGGGCGTTTGCCAAACGGTGAACATTAACGCTCCCTTGAGTACAAACTGATCGCGATAAGGGGAGCACCCCAACCGGTAGAGAAAACGCTCTAAAGCGAAGTATTGCAGAATTTCGTTGAATGGCCGATCTTTTGCCTTGGCTTGATTCAATAATCTTTGATGTACCGATGCAGCAAGATTTTGTATCAAAGAAGTACCTCCAGGTAGGGTTTGATCACCTCGTCGACTCGACATATATCAGCATAATGCAGCAGTTCGTTCAGGTCAAAATAGTCAGCTTGACGATATTGTTTGAGAGATTCCAGGGCAACGTTTAGGCCCAATTTGTGGCGGAATTTGAAGATATCGGCCACGCTTTTGGCTGGACTATAGACCTCGATTGGTATTTCATCTATGGTATGTGTCTCAACCCCCTCACTCCAGGCAAGACCAGAAAACCAGAAAACACGCAATGGAGGATGTTCCAAACGAGGACGCTGACTCCCTTTCTGCACAGCGACATCCACGGAACGGGGTATCTCTGTGGTTAGTTCATGAAAAGCAAGCGCAGATATCAAGCAGATGACCCCCTCAGGTATCTTAAGGGCTACGATGGTCAAATCGGGATTGGATAGTGGGGGAAGTTCAGCCAAACGATAAAGCCCTCGGCTGAGACGTTCTAGCAAGCCAGAATCTCGCATGGCATAAAGGGTGCGAGGATGAATCCCCAAACGCAAAGCCTGAGATGTCCGTAGGACGCCATTATGCTGGCGAAAAATTTTATTAGCTTCTTGGGTAGGATTGGAAGTCTCCATAAAACGCCAAAGTAGGGATAGTAATGTATATAGACGTTAATATCTATCTATAATTATATCAGAAAGTGCGTTTTTTTCAATCCGAACCAGGACAACCAAGCTGGCTTCTCCGTCAACGTCCATCCGAAGCAGTAATTCCCAATATGAGGAAATGTCAAGACTTCGGAAGTCTCCAGTGACCTATTTCGCCAATAAATGCGTTTTCAAAGACTTCCGAAGTCTGCTTCTAGCTACAAAGCGGGAATTGCTGCATCCGAAGCATTCTTTCCTATTGCACCGACTCACGGTACTCTTGAACAGCTTTCTTGGTGGTATACCAATTTCGCCCCCGTTTGATCGCTTCAAGGCGGCCTTTGCGCGCTAACAAGCTGAGATATTCCTGGCTGTAGGAAACATCTTCGGCGGCTTCACGCAGGGGGATCCATTGCTCATCAGTGGGTTTGGGGCCGGTTTGCGGCGTGCAGGCTTCCAGATACAGAATCAGGCTTCGCTCGGTGTTGCGCCCCACAAAGTTGACCAGCGGTTCCGTATCTCCTGCATCGGCCTGGGCCAAAACACGATAGTATTGCTTGCGCTGAATTTTGCGGATGACGGTGGGCGGATACCCTTTGCGCATCAAACTGAGATTCATGACCAAACGGGCTGTACGACCATTGCCGTCAATGAAGGGATGAATGGCAACCAGGTGATGATGCGCCAGCGCGGCCAATGCAACCGGGTGAATCTCGCTTAGCTGGGCGTTCAGCCAGTCGCTCCACTCGGTCATTAAGTGAGGGACTTCCCAGGCTTCCGGCGGGGTGTGATCCGCCCCAGCGATGCGAACCGGCGTGCGACGATACTGCCCGGCGTTATCATCATCGATGTTACTCAAGACCAATTTGTGAATTTGTAGGACATGATGGGCCGTGATGGTCACGTCTTGTTCCAACAAACTGTCGATGTACTGGATCGCTTCTTGATGGTTAGTGACTTCGAAGTGCTCACGCAGGCTCTTGCCGCCAACGGTCAGGCCTGTCTCCAGAATCAGGCGAGTCTCTTGAAGGGTGAGCGTGTTGCCCTCGATGGCGTTGGAATTATAAATCCACTCTAGGTTGATTTCCTCGCGCAGTCGCGCCACCACGCCCGCATCCAGCGGACGGAGGGCGTCCAAGCGCTCTTTTTTTTGATCGATTCGCTGGCGCAATCGTGGTTCTAGCATCTTGACCTCATAGTCGGAGAATTTCCTTACAGGAGCATCGGTATCGGATATAAGCTATTATCCCCTATCCGATACTTGGTTGTCAAGCCGTTTGGTGATTTCCTTTCCACAAGACATCAAGAACAATGGATGGTCATTACGTATTTTTTCGGGCCATTGACTCATTGACAAGCGAAGATAGGTGCTGTATAAATTGGTTAGACATATACCCACTCACTTGTACGCGAAAGTCGGCTTTTCATGCCGTGCGCCCGGTAGCCGGGCCTAGCTGCAAGGGGGTGGGTATTTGTTTAAACATCCAACCGCTCAATATAAGGCGTCAATGCCTTTTCCAAGCGGATCATGGCATCAATCATTTCCGCATGTATTTCAGGCCATTCTTCTTCGGGGCTGCGGTAGCCGCCGCGGTCAAGGTATTTGGCAATCCGGCAAGCCCGGCGGCCTTCCAATGGTTCCCAGCCTAAGGAGTCTCCAAAGGCGTTTTCGATTTCATCCTGCGATGCTTGCAAAGCCGTGAAAATACTCAGATTTTCTTCCTGACTATCTTTGCCACGATCAATATATAATTCTGTCTGTGAATCATTTTGGCGAATGACATAATTCAAACTTAGACCGGATTTCCCGGCCCCAGTGCCAATCCAGTTGTGCTGATTCGGAGAGATATTGGCGTGGAGAGATGTCTTTTTTCTAGCACGCTCAAGAAGTTGAGACCAAAATTTATAACGCAGTTTCTCTCTCTCAACCCATTCCTTTTTCTTTTGCCCGATTTCCCGGCTTTCTTGGCTGGGGCCAACAATACGGGTGAGTAATGGAGCAGGCGGAGATTCCCCGATTTTCACAGCTTCAACTTGCAGCAAATAAAAGGATGTAGGTGCGGCTTCATTTAACCACGTAATAGCATTGATGTGTTCAGGGCGAGGTTCAGAAACAATCCAGATTGCGATCTTTGCATCCAGCGCCGTGAGGTAAGTGACCAGCTTTCCCAGGTGATCATGGTCGCTCTTTTCCAGTTGATTTTCGATGATAACGGGATTGCCGCTTTCGTCTTCAGCGAGAATATCGACATGAAAGTCCCCCGCAGATTGTTCTCGCTCAATGCTGGACAGGTTCACTCCAGTCGCCTCATTGAGAATTTCAATATTTTCATGCAGCCAGCGGGTAAAATCCATCGCTTCATGGGGCCAGACTTCGCGTAAGGGTACGCGTTGGAGTTTGCCGATATTTGTTTTTAGCATTGGTGTTTATCTCCGTGATACAAAGTCACTAAATTTCAGTTTTTTTCTCTGCGACAAATCTGATCATTCACCCAAAACCATCTCGATTGTTCTGAAATACATCACTCATACCAATCAAAGGTTTGATCAGCGATGCGTCCATCTGGCTCAACATTGATATGACTGACCAGCTCTGGCTTGGTACTGATTTTTCGCCCCACACAATTTTCTATCCAATTAACCCAACGATGTTTCACAGAAGCATTCGGTAGCTGCACATTCCAATGGCCACCGAAAGGGTTTCTGTCACTCACTGTCCTTCCGCCTTCCCATTCCCACAAACCACCCAGAGAATCATGGTAGCCATTTTGGTGACGACGAGGACGCTCCCCAGGGTACCAATTTTCGCGCGGACTAAAACCTATTGGAGCAATAGGTAACCGTTCTTCTTGCCAAACAAGTTCTCTAATCAGGCGTTTCCATGCCCACACATCAGACTGGAACAATAACGGTATTTGCCGCTCTTCATTCTCATCTCCATCCAAATCTACAAGTGAGCGACGAGTTATCCGTACATTCAAGTTTTCAGAAAATGTTGTTACGATGCAACTTCCCAGAACAGGTACAGGTTGGTTGAATCCGCGTGCTGAAATGGTATCTTCAAAAGCACAAATGCCAACCATTTCAATCCAGCTTTCTTGCATTGTGACGAGATAAGGAGAGAAAAAGTCCTCAATACCCTCCCAGGTGTACAGATGCTCGGATTCGCTGACATCTATGCGAAATGTAAGACCTGCTGCTTTTTGCGCATTAGCCAACAGCCGTAATACATCCCGCTTTAACCGGTAAAGATTGCTACCTGGCTGAATATCCGACCATGGCGGCGTCATTGACAATTGTTCAAACAGATGTTGTGTAAGGGGAATACGCAGGTTACAATTTGGGATAGCACTTTGTGACAGTAGCTTATTGATTCGGTATATGAGATTGCGACGTTCAATAAAGCGAGTATGGATTTCCGCATCTGAGATTACACCATTATCAATTCCCGTCCACAACCGCAGATCGAAAGGAAATGCCATAATCATCATGCTGGCGACTCCTGTTCCTTCTGTCGCTTAGTAAATCCAGCTTTTATGATTTCTTCATCTAGAGCTGCGACATCAGGGAGAAAAGATTTAGGCCAATTCAAAATTTCACCGTAGGGGGTTATTTCTATTTTCTCAATATGAGGACTTTGATGAGTTTGATCTGGAGCATGTACAAAAAGAGTTTGTACGTTTTGAGCTAAGCTATTTGTGTCATCTTGCGCTATTTCTAAGCAGAGATGTTCTATCATGTGGCTGCTATGAGTTTCAACTAGCACACGACGCCCACTTTTTGCTAATCCTACAAAGAACTTAATCAATTTAGCCTGTACGTCTGGATGCAAGTGTATCTCCGGTTGCTCAAAGATAACTAATCCGCCTATTGGGGTTAGCAATCCTTGAACAATAACGGGGAGGATTTGATTGTAGCCTAGCCCTACATCAGCTAATGTAACTTGAGTAGATTTTTCACCTAATGTTTGTACTGTAACCTCAATAACATCTTGGCCGCCATTTATTGGCTGTACAACAATATGTTGCTTTAGTTCTAGAATATTGTGTAATATCCAGTCTGTAGTTTCATAAAGCGGCATTTTATCGAGTTTGGCCCTATCCGAATGAGATTGACGTGGAGGAACAAACTCAGTACGGTCATCTTTATGCTGCCACATAACTTGAGGAAAATTAGAGCCTTTTGGATCAAGTGATTTAGTTGTGGAAGAGTAACCATAAAAACGGCGTGGCCGTTCACGAAAAGAACTAAGATAATATACTTTCTCAGAAAGATCGTTTTGAATGTTTTTGAATAGCCGTCGCAAAAATCGAGTTATCCGGGGAGATACATCTCGACGTAAAGAATTATTTTTTCCAGACTGTAAGATAATCAATGACTCTGGCAAAAAATGGTCAAAACTATCTATCTTTAATTGGTCAATAGCTAAATTATGTAGTTCTGGAACAGTTTTTTCTTTATTTAAAGTCAATTTGTATGATTCTATAGAAGCCTGTATGTCAATACTCAAGCTCAATAACGGTTTGGAATCAACTTTTATGTCTACTTGCAAACTATTAACGCGTACTTCTCGTTGCGTAAGATAACCAAATTTACCCCAAGCAAGGCTTATTTTTAGATCGCAGGCTAGATTCTTCCCGTTAGCAACCTGGTTTATGTCAGGAAAAGCGACTTTAAGTGCTTTTATAAGCTCAATATCGCTACCCGTAGTAACATGAACAAGTCCTGTAAAATTTTCTTTGTTGTATTGAGTATTATATGCAAAATTCAAACCATAGACTAAATTTTCATTACTATCAAACAAAAAACTGTCTGGTGTCCCAAAAAATAGCGGGCCATCAGGTTGTAAAACTTGTCCGGGACCGGATTCCAATGTTTGTTTTAAAAGTAACAAAGCTTGAAATATTGAACTTTTGCCAGCACTATTTACGCCAGAAAGCAACACCAGCGATTTGATGTCAATAAGCCCAGTATCTTCAAATGCCTTGAAATTTTGCACACGAAAACCAGTTAACATTTACGCTACCCTCCCAACTCTTCAATCATTTTACCGTACTTTTCTTTGCGGATACGGAATGCTATACTACCACCTTCCAAAACATCAGTCACAAAGTTTTTAACAGTTTCTATATCTAAAGACCCTATACCACCTTCAGCAATCTGACCATGTTCTTTACCTGCCTCAAACACCAATATCAGGTCTGCATCGCCGGACACGGGGATATTGGCGTTATGTGTAGCAATCAAGAATTGGCGTTGTTCTTTCTCCTGCCGCAGGGTCTTCACAATTTGCTCAAAAATGAATTGGTTATCCAAATCATCTTCTGGTTGGTCGATCAACAACGGGGCAGAGCTTTCCAGCAATGCGATGGTGAGCAGCGCAGTACACTTTTGTCCTACCGAAAGTTTGTCCAATTGTCTATACCCTAAATCTCCGCTCTTCACTTGTAGTTCGATAATCGGCAAATCGGATACGGGAAATACTTCCAACTCGAACAACTGAAGCTGGCTTACTCCTGCCATGTTGCGTCGCATGGCATCAGAATCAACATTAAAAAGTGTTTCTAAGTTGCTTTCGTCTTCGTCATCACGCTGTTGCTCCACGCGAATGGCTGCGGCCAGATCAATGGGATCGAGATAATGAGGAATTTCAGCAATAAGGTACTTTGTTTCGCCATTTATCTTAGCTGGACGTTGGGCCTTGCGTTCAGGTTCAGCGGCCGTAACCTCCGCCAGTTCATCGCTTGTATCTTTAAATACTCGTAATCCTTGAAACAATTCACGTAGATATTCTTTATATGCCTTACGGTGTCCTTCTGGCCATAGCGTAATGCGCACTTTATTCAATGACTTTGTTAGATATTTAGCTTTCTTTCGCCGTACTTGATATTGCTGGCGGCGTACATCGCGAAGTTTCTTTAACGATTGCTGGCGGTTTTCATTCAATTCAGTAATATCATCTCTGTATTTTTCGACTTTGCGAGACAGAGATTCTAATTCGGACTGTCGTTGCTGTAATTGGATGTAGCGGTCAGGCCCAATTTCTCCTTCCTTAGCAAGCTCACGTAATACAGCTTTATACGCTTTCTCTTGTTCAGCGTAACCTGTCTGCCACATTTTTCGCTTTGCCTCACCTGTAGCCCACTCTTGACTTACATCCCTTTGAATGGCATCAATATTTCGCTTCAGATCTGCGTTAATCTTCACCAAAAGTTTGCGTTGTGTTTGTAATATCTCGCGGTTAGGTAATTCGTCTATTGCGTCATTGGCCAAAAAGTCAGCATCAAGCTTATGTGCTGACACAAAATTATCCAATGCTTTTATTACATTTTGAACTTGCGCATCAGATTCTTCCAGTAATCGCTTTTCGCGCTCATAGTACTCTTTGTCTTTGACCCGCTCTACGAAGTCAAGTTCCTCCATGCGCCGAATTTCTTCTTGAATTGCACCCAACTGTGCTAGTTGTTCTTGAGATGCGTCAATAACATTTTCTAGATGCATAATGTCATTGGCGTTGGTGCGTAAATCCCGCAACAAACGAACTTCCTCTTCTTTAAGTGGCTTAAGAGCATCGACTACATAATTATCTATCAAACGCAATTGAAACTCGGGTTTCAACGAGATGAGATATATTTCTTTTTGACCATAAACCTGTACTGGCAATAAGTCGGAGGGAGCAATTAGTAACGCATCGTCTTGATCTGCGCGAAAAACTTGCGGCTCACGTCCCGAGGTACGTTCAACGCGATACCTAACATTTCCTACTTTAAAGTTTATTATAGCCCGTGCGCCTGGAGGAAAAGTGTTTTCTAATAACTTGCGTGCCTCGCGTTCATTTTGTTCAGTTCTAATCGGAGCATCAAGTGTATGGCGGATAATTTCCAAAAAGGCTGACTTCCCAGTTCCGCGCCCTCCGATAACACAGTTCAAGGCAGGCCTTAATTCTACATCCAAGCCATTTAAGAATCCTCCATTAATTTGAACTCGTTCTAATACCGGATGCACAAATCCCATTGGCTCTCCCCGGTGAATACGTACTTCGGGATCATCAAAGCATTGACGCAAGCCTTCCCAGGTGATGGGCTCGTCTAGCTTGAAACACGAATAGCGAACGCCAATACCTTTATGTGAATGCTTTGTGGGTTGTTCAGGATGCGGGTTATCGGAGGCCCAATAATAGGCCGGTTCACGGGTATACGGCGAACGCCCTATCTCATCAGGCAATGAATTGCCAACAATCTCAACCGCTGCGAATGGTGCTTTTTGCCATAATTGGATGCGTGTTTGCCCCTTGAGTTCATGCCATGCGCCTTTTATATCGTCGATATGTGCCAGCACCGGCAATGCATCCTTGCTTTGGATAATACTGATTACTTCTTGAATGCCGTAGCGAGTGACCATCACTTTAGAACTGCCACGCTCATCAACTCCAATACCCAATTCAGACAACAAATCGTTGATATGAGCACCAGTGCGTGCCTCCGGAAATAGAGCAACCACATGTACGCCTGGCTGCACGGTAATTTCCACACCAGGAAAAACTGTTAGCTCTGTACCTTGAGCTGCTTCTTTGACGCGATCCACCCAGGCTGCATTGTTGTGATCGGTAATTGCGATTGCATCCATCCCGACATCCAACGCTTGCTTGACGATATCATCTGGTGTGACATCTTCTTCTATAAAACACTCAGATGCCGGAGTATGCACGTGTAAGTCAACATTTCTAAATTGTAATCCGTGTCCCATCATTTGCTCCTTTCCTAAAAAGTCACCTTTATAATACCATTTATTTACACTCCGCGATAAGCTATAAACTTTTCGGACGCTGATTTTCATGATCGCCATGATTGAAAAGCGTTTTTATATTTTTTAGATCAGCATTTATCATCTGAATCTGCGTCC
>JAYELX010000395.1:0-11847 GCA_034717875.1 Chloroflexota bacterium
AGAGTCGGTCAGCACCAAAGTCGCACGCTTCATTATGTGCACCAAAGGCAAATAATCTAACGGGGGCAAGAGGCTGATATTAGCTACGCCATCCAGCAAACGATAGACCGGCTCTTGCACTTTGGGATTGAGGTGAACGGGGTAAACAAACTGGACATCGTCACGGTAAATCTCAGCCAGTGACAGCAAAGCATGGCAGATATTTTCAATCGGTTGGCCGTGATTTTCACGCCGGTGGGCAGTGACCAAAACAATGCGGTTGGCATCGGGAATGGGCAGCGATGGAGACGGCTGCTGTGCCACCCATTGCAGCGCGTCGATGACGGTATTTCCCGTGACGATGATTTTTTCGTCGGCGACATTTTCACGCAATAGATTCTGGTGTGACCATTCGGTTGGAGCAAAATGCAAATCGGCGCTGACGCTGGCAACCCGGCGGTTGATCTCCTCGGGGAAGGGCTGCCATTTATCCCCGCTGCGGAGTCCCGCTTCGACGTGACCGACTTTGATCTGACGATAATAGGCGTTCAAAGCCGCGGCCATCACGGTGGTGGTATCACCCTGCACCAACACCCAATCTGGCTTCAGGTCTGCGAGCACGGGGTCAAGGTGTGTAAACACACGCGCGGTCAACCCAGCAAGCGATTGGCCCGGACGCATCAAATCAAGGTCAACGTCGGGGATGATGTCGAACAAGTTCAGCACCTGATCTAGCATTTCACGATGCTGGGCGGTGACGCAGACGAACGATTCTAGGTTGGGGGCGCGCTTCAAAGCCCGGACGACGGGGGCCATTTTTACAGCTTCGGGGCGGGTGCCAAAAATTGAAAGGATTCGATTCATGGGATTCAGCGATTCAGCGATTCAGCGAGTCAGCGACTATCTCGTTCCGCCGCTCCTGCGGTGGAACACTAGTAAAGACGCTCCGCGTCCCTCTTTGACGTAGAAGCGTCATCACTCCAGTGACACCGCGGCACCTACAGGTGTGCTACGCGAAGCGATGTCACCAGAATGCTCCCCTCTCCCCTTGGGAGAGGGGCTGGGGGTGAGGGAAAATAAGTCCTACCCTCAACCAACGCCCAGACGGATAAATCTGAAATCAGCGGCTTCCCAGGGATCGGGATTCCAGCCGTTGACGGTATCCACTACCAGCCGAGATTCAGTCAAAGCGGCAACATGCTCGGGGGTAAGTTTAAGCAGCGGGGTGTGTGCCACCAATAATACCAGTGCGTCACTCCCGTTGATGGCAGAATCTAGGCTGGGGGTCAGGGTAATGGCCTCAATGTGAGCATCCTTTTTATAAGGCTCATAGGCAATCACATCTGCCCCCGCTTGTGCCATCAGCCGAGCGACTGCAATGGCTGGGCTTTCACGCAAATCATCGACATCGGGTTTATAAGCTAATCCGAGGGCGGCGATGCGTTTTCCAGACAGGGTGCCGAGGGCGCGGCGGAGCATTTCTACCACGAATTGAGGCTGGGCATCGTTTACATTTCGGGCGGTGTGAATCAGGGGAGTAATGTCGGGGGCGGCTTCGACCAAAAACCAGGGGTCGACGCTAATGCAATGGCCGCCAACGCCGATGCCGGGACGCAGAATTTCCACACGGGGGTGGCGGTTGGCTAATTCGATGACTTCCCATACGTCCACGCCCATTCGGTCGGCCAGTCGGGAGAATTCGTTGGCGATGGCGATGTTGACATCCCGATAGGTGTTTTCCATCAGCTTGACCATCTCGGCGGTGGTAGCTGTGGTGCAGATGATTTCGCCGCGCACGAAGATTTTATAAAGGTCACGCCCGGCTTCGGCAGATGCTCGGTCTATGCCGCCGACTACGCGTGCATTTTCGATCAGTTCCTGCAGAATTTGGCCGGGCAAGACGCGTTCGGGTGAATAGGCCAAGTGAAAATCTCGCCCCGCTTGGAGCCCCGATTTTTCGAGGATGGGGGCAACTACATCCAGCGTAGTCAGCGGCGGGGATGTAGATTCGAGCATGACCAAATTGCCGCGCCGCAGGTACGGGACAATGGCTTGACTGGCAGATTTCACATAAGAAAGGTCTGCTTTTTTTGGCGCGGATTTTATCGGGATGGCCCCTTCCGCGGCTGATTCGAAAGGGGTGGGTACCGCGATGATGAAAGCGTCTGCTTCTTCGGGCTGGGTGGAAACGGTAAGATGGCCCGACTTCAACGCGGCCTGAACGAGGGTACGCAATCCCGGTTCGTGGATGTGCAAACCCCCTTGGTGGAGGGTTTGCACTATGTGGCGGTTTACATCAACCCCGACGACGCCCAAGCCATGCGTAGCAAAAGTACTGGCCGTGGGCAGCCCAATATAGCCGAGGCCGAGGACACAAATTTTTTCGAATTTCAATGAGTTCTCCGTATATCAGTATATCAGTAGATCAGTGGATCAGGTTCCCCCAATCACCAAATCTACTGATTCACTGATTCCTAATTTCCTGATTCCTGGTTTACTGATTCCTGATTCACCGACTAGCAGGTGCAATGCACTACTAAAGTGCAATGCACCTCTGACTCGCTGACTCGCCGATTCACTGCCCCCTATCCAATCTTTTCTTTATTCTTGCCCAGGTATCACGCAGGGCGATGGTGCGATTGAAAACCAGCTTATCAGCGGTGGTGTCGGGGTCAATGCAGAAATAGCCGCGGCGTTCGAATTGGAAACGATCGCCTGGCTTGGCCTCCGCAAGACTCGGTTCTACTTTGCAATTTTTTAACACCTCGAGAGATTCAGGATTCAGATTGTCGGTGAAGTCTTCTCCCTCACCAACATCCATGGGCTCTTCTTCAAAAAAGAGTCGTTCATACAAACGGATTTCGGCATCGAGGGCATGAGCGGCCGAGACCCAATGCAGGGTGCCGCGCACTTTACGCCCATCGGGTGCAGAACCGCCGCGGGTAGCGGGATCATAGGTGCAGTGGATTTCAACCACGTTTCCATCTTCATCCTTGACGTAATCTTCACAGGTGATGAAATATCCGTAGCGCAAACGCACTTCCCGTCCTGGCCCCAATCGCCAGAATCGTTTGGATGGGTTCTCGCGAAAATCTTCCTTTTCGATATAAAGCTCACGCGAGAAGGGCACCATGCGCGTTCCAGCACTTTCATCTTCGGGATTGTTGATAAATTCCAGCTCTTCGCTTTTATCCTCGGGGTAGTTGGTAATAACAACTTTGAGCGGGTTGAGCACACCCATGCGGCGCGGGGATCGTTTGTTCAAATTTTGGCGGATGTGGTGCTCCAACAAGGCTACATCAACTATGCTTTTACGCTTGGCGATACCAATATCATTCAAGAAGTTGCGAATCGCTTCGGGTGTGAATCCACGCCGGCGCAATCCCGCCAGAGTGGGCATGCGGGGATCATCCCAGCCCGCAACATAGCCTGCCTCCACCAAACGGCCAAGATAACGTTTACTCAGCACAGTATAAGATAGATTAAGACGTGCGAATTCGATCTGGCGGGGGCGGAAAATTTCTAATTCATCCAAAAACCAATTATAAAGAGGCCGGTGGTCCTCATAAGCCAGGTCACACAAAGAATGGGTGATGGCTTCGATGGAGTCGGACTGGCCGTGAGCAAAATCATACATCGGATAGATGCACCACTCATCCCCGGTGCGGTGATGCTGCGCATGGAGGATACGGTACATGGCAGGATCACGCATATTGATATTGCCAGAGGCCATATCGATTTTGGCCCTCAGCAGGCGCGAACCATCAGGGAATTCCCCTTTGCGCATACGCTCGAACAAATCCAGATTTTCCTCGACAGAGCGGTCTCTGTAAGGCGAGTTTTTGCCGGGTTCGATCAAGGTGCCGCGGTATTCACGCATCTCCTCGGCACTGAGGTCATCGACGTAGGCTTTGCCTTTTTCGATCAGCTTAACGGCATAATCATAAAGCTGCTCGAAATAATCCGATGCATAGAATTCGCGCTCTTCCCAATCGGCACCCAGCCAACGCAGATCTTCTTTGATAGCATCGACATATTCCACTTCTTCTTTGACCGGGTTGGTGTCATCGAAACGCAAGTTGAATTTTCCGCCGAATTCCTCGGTGATGCCATAGTTGATGTTGATGGCCTTAGCGTGCCCGATGTGCAAATAGCCATTCGGTTCCGGGGGGAAACGAGTGTGTATCCTGTCGTAGTGACCATTGGTTAAATCTTCTTTGACTGCTTCACGGATAAAATCCGTTGAGGCATTATTTTCATTCGAGGTCATAATTCTTTCCTTTTCTCTAATTTCGATTCATCAAGATTCTAACACATCATAACGCTATATAGTTTATAATAGGGGCAATCCGCGACCCAACAAGCCATTAAAAAGGAGTAATTATGACTGCTGAAGCAAGAGAAGCAACTAGAGACAAGATATTACCCATCGCGTGGGAGGATATCCCCTGGTGGGCAGTCATTCTAGCCATTGTCGGAATTACCGTCGGTTGGTCTGTACTGACGTCCGAGGAATATCTCAAGGTGATGAGATTTGTGCTCGTTGGGGTTAAACTTACTTTGCAGGCCACTGTCATTTCTTATCTCATCGGACTCATTGTGGGCTTGATATTTGGGTTAATGCGAGTATCCGATAACCCTATCCTATATGCGGTGTCTACCCTTTACGTGGAGGTGATGCGGGGGATTCCTCTTCTAGTCATCATTCTGTATATGGGATTCGTCCTCACTCCAATGTTGCGCGATGCTACTGATGGTAAGATCGATATTCAAGGTATCCCCGCCGCTATCATCGGCATGGCAGCATGCTACGGCGCTTACATGGCCGAGGTCTACCGAGGGGGTATCGAATCGATTGAACGCGGGCAAATGGAAGCCGCTCGCTCGCTGGGCATGAGCTACATGCAAGCCATGCGCAACGTGATCCTACCGCAGGCCATCCGCCGTATTTTGCCACCCTTGGGCAACAACTTTATCTCGATGCTCAAGGACTCATCCCTGGTCTCCGTCATTGCCTTATCCGATCTTCTCCAAATGGGGCGATTGTACGTTTCACGTACTTTCCGTGCTTTCGAGGGGTATAACACTGTCGCCCTTCTCTATTTAATAATGACGCTATTTTTGTCGCTGATCGTTCGTACTGTCGAAAGGAAGGCCGCAATTGAATAAGACTACTCCCATTATCCAAATCGAACACGCCTATAAAAGTTTTGGTCATATCAAAGCGGTCGTTGACGTCAGCATGAACATCGATCCCGCCGAAGTGGTTGTCATTATTGGGCCTTCAGGAGGAGGAAAATCAACTCTCCTGCGCTGCATTAACAAGCTGGAAACAATAGACAAAGGGCAGATCATCGTCGATGGGTACTCCATCACTGAAACGAAAAATATCAACAATGTGCGCGCCGAAATCGGCATGGTCTTCCAACTCTTCAACTTGTTTCCACACTTGACCGCTCTGGAGAACATTGTGCTGGCTCAAAAGATTGTACGCAAGCGCAAGAAAAAAGAGGCCGAGGAGATCGCTCATAAGCAATTGAACAAAGTGGGTATCGGCGAAAAATGGGATTCGTACCCATCACAACTATCCGGCGGGCAACAACAACGCGTTGCTATCGCCAGGGCTTTGGCCATGGACCCCAAAATTATGCTCTTCGATGAGCCGACCAGTGCGTTAGACCCAGAGATGATCAAAGGTGTGCTGGACGTGATGCTCCAGCTAGCAGACGAGGGTATGACCATGGTGGTCGTCTCCCACGAAATGGGCTTTGTCAGAGCGGCAGCCGACCGGGTTGCCTTTCTGGATCACGGCGCTCTCGTCGAGGTGACTACACCAGAAAAACTATTCGCCTCGCCCGAGAAGGATCGCACACAAAAATTCCTGAGTCAAATTTTACACTGACGTATCTTTCCAGGTTATTTTGATTTCAGTCTTTTTGTCAAAGAAGTAATAGTTTTCAATCAGAGATGATAAGGATTTACAAAAATGCAAATAAAATGCTACAAATGCCACATGTCGATTTCTATAAACAGAGATTTTGTATACGATGCCTTGGACTTAATCGAAGAAGAAAATCTATCTCATTATGATGTGCGCTGCCCCAAGTGTCGAACAACCAATCGCGTTTCTAAAAAACGGTTGCAACGCGCTGTTCCGAAACGCGAGAGCTACGAAGGAAATGATGAAGGAGACGATGATTGAAAAGCCCCCCCTGCCAATCATGTCTGCGTTTTTTGATAGTGGTTAAACGTTGACTGATGAAAAGTGATAGTTACTTTCGTTATATAGAAAATGTTAAAGCACGTACTTGGCGATTTGTAGGATGGTTCAGCGGTCAGCGATTGAAGATTCTTCACTCTGTCACTCTCCGTTCACGCCGAAGGCGGGCATGCGAAGCACGCATAGCGAGCCATGACGTTCGGAAAATTATATTTTTATAAACCCTTACCTTGTCGCCACTACCCATTTGTTAAACTGATTTGCTTGTGAAATTACAAAAACTCATCCAACAAACTATCGGAAATATCGCTTTATCCTTTCGAGTTGTATATACTACCTTTCGTCGAATGGGAGAGGAACATATCGCCCAGTCTGCGGCAGGGATGGCTTTTTATGGCTTTTTCTCGCTCTTTCCTTTAATGCTGATTCTGGTGACCTTTGGAAGTGCGTTTCTCGAAAGCTCTGAATCTCAAGCTCAAGCATTAGATATCTTGATTCAGTTTTTTCCATTTTCGGGAGATCTCATCGAAAAGAACATCGAACAAGTACTAAAGGCCAGAGGATCGATACGAACTTTTGGATCAGTCGCTTTGGCTTGGTCTGGTTCGGGGGCATTCGCCATCCTGGCACGGAACATCAACTCGGCATGGCCCAATACCAATCAACGTCCTTTCATAAAGCGTCGTCTTATGGCTCTGTTAATATTATTTATTCTGATAGTTATGATGGCATTCATGTTGGGGGCTAATATCTTGACTCGCTTGCTGCCTGCGGAGGTTAATGGCGCAACACAAGTATTGATGCAAATGCGTTATTTTTCTCACATTGTTACATTGTTGTTGCTTTTTATTACCCTCTTGACACTTTACCGGTGGCTTCCAAATACAAAGGTGTTCTGGAATGAAGGGGCCTGGGGTGGGTTAGCTGCATCTCTGGCTATCGAGATGGCTACATTGGGATTCACATGGTATTTACGCAGCGGATTTGCTCGTTATAGTTTGGTTTATGGCTCTCTGGGGGCTGTCGCGGCCTTGTTATTTTGGATTTATATTTTGAGTCTAATTGTGCTATTTGGAGCGCATCTCAGCGCGGCAATTGCGTTACACAGTCGGCTCACAAACCAATGACCGATATCCGCATCCGCCCCTACCGCCCCGCAGACGAAGCCGCCATCGAAACCATCACCTACCGCACCGGCTTCAATGGCGAAGACCGGTCACAGCATTTTCATCAATGTCAACGAGGAGTATTCGCATGGCAAAAGCAATAATCGATGCAGGAATTTGTGGGGAACAAACCACGGTTGAAGCAAACTTAATCGAGGATTACACAGTTTCGTTAGAAATCGATAGCAGTTGTAAATTCATCCAGAATCTAGCTAAAAATCTAACCGATGTTGAAGCGTTCAACGAAATTTCATTCCAGCGCGGGATGCCGGAGACGCTGCAAAAAGGGGCCAAATACTGCACCCACGCGGCCTGCCCTGTTCCCACGGGCATCATCAAGGCTATCGAGGTAGCCGCTGGATTGGCTTTGCCCAAGAATGCGACTATCGAATTAGAGAAATAAACGATCGCCGATGTCTCTTGACCGAGTCATGTGAAACATAGTCTCAACCCTGCACCGCTCGGTCAGGCAGCCCAGGGCTGTGCTTCGCGAATACCTGAGCTACCGGAGTAAATCCATATTTAGAATTGCTGTCAACTGACGACATTTCTTGGGGTAAAATTAAGCTAAATTTCTTATTGACCGGCGCTGCAGATAACAAGCACATCCTTATTTGGAGACTAAAATTCTAAATTTGACCGCAAAAACTAGGTTTCGATACACCCTTTTACTTCACTCCGCAAGCTTCGTTTCATCTCAGGACACTTCCCCATTGCGGGGACGCAGAGCGAACCGGCGTTTTTGCTAGTTTTGTATTCCATATTAAGAATTCCTTGTTTGGAGGTAGATATGGCTAAGAAATTGCACCAATATATTGCAATGATCAGCTTTGTTTTTTTTATCGCTATCATTTTGGGAGGCTGCACCCTACCCATTTCTCTTCCATTTCAATCAGACGACAGTGGTATAGCCGCGGATGCTGCGGGGGAGCTGGTGGTCACATCAACCCAAAGCCTCTCACAAGGTAAGAAAACTCTTAGTCCCACAGCCTCACAAACGATAACATCAACGTTAACTCCATCTTCCTCACCAGAACCATCTTCAATCCCTTTCATGGATAACTCTTATCGATTAAATCTTCATTATCCCAATTCCTGGTCACTGTTTGTCGCCCCGGCTGGGCGCAGCACCGGTAATGGGTTCGCGTCCAAAACACTCCAATTCTCAAAAGGGAATATCAGGCTGCTGATCCAGTATAAATTCAAATGGGAAAATACGGTCTTGGGGGGCAGCATGCCTCCTGGGGATCTCAAAGTCCGAGGGATGGTCAACTTTCTGGATCAGGAGATTCCTCAACATGTGATTGTGGCTGAGGGGAAGGATAAATATGTCTTCTATGGGGGCAGCTCCGAAGACCTTGATTTCCACATCCGGATCGAATCTACTCTCATCAACATTGACAGCAGCTCGATAGATATTCCCCAGGAAGTGCAGGATGAGACTGCAGCGGTGATTGCCAGCATCGCTCGCACGGGGGAGATTTTTAAGTCCCCCACGCCCACGCTGACGCCGTCCATTACTCCCATTCCCTCGGCGACATCTCGTTTCGCGGCCTCGAAATCTGGCAGCGGCGCAGGGTCAGAGGCAGTCGAGGGGTGTAATCAGGCGAAATATATTGATAATGTCATTCCGGGGGAGAGAGCGATAATTCCTCCCGGAGCTAAGTTCACGTCAACGTGGCGGATCATGAATGTGGGGGATTGTGTCTGGACAACGGGGTATAGTTTGGTCTTTTCCAGCGGTGATTTTAGCGGCGATGTAGAAAGTGTGCCCCTACCAAAGGATGTCTTGCCCGGTGAGACTGTCAACATTTCGGTTGATTTCACTGCTCCAACCACGGGGGGGCACTATCAAAGTCATTGGGTTTTCCATGACAGTGCCGGGTACTGGTTCGGTCTGGGAGAGAAAGGGAGCGGTTTCATCACGGCGGACATCATTGTGGCTGAACCCGAAGAATATTATCCCTATGATTTTGCTCTCGATTACTGCGATGCTATCTGGGAGGGGCATGTCATCGAAAAGGATGAAAACGGCGACGAGGTGGATACTGCCGTGGAGATCGAGTGTCCCGGCGGGGGATCGTCAAGCGACGGTTCCGTCATCCTGATGGCTTATCCTAAAATCGAACTTCGCAATGAGAATCAGCTTACGTTACAGGTGCATCCGTATGCAGCGAAAAATGGTTGGATCGAGGGCACTTATCCCGAATATGAAGTCCTGGCCGGAGATCACTTTTTAACCTGGGTGGGCTGCATGCAAGACACACCAAAATGCAGCCTGGTCTTCCAACTCAACTACGAAGACGAGGCGGGCAAGGTTCACAATTTGGGAGAATGGTTCGAACATTTTGATGGAAAGGTGACTGTAATTGACTATGACTTATCATCCCTTGTAGGCCAAAAGGTTAATTTTATCTTGAAGACGATCGGCAACACGCACAATCACGATGCGGCCCAAGGTTTCTGGTTCGTGCCGCGGATTGATCGGTAGCTTGTGATGTAGCCGTTCACTCCTCACCCCCCTCAATCCCCAGGGGGGTGGGTGAACAGCAATTCTAAATATGTCACTCCTCTCGCTCGCTTTGCGTACCTTCGGTATGCGTGCCGTTGGCAAAGAGGACTCCACGTGCGAGGAGCACTTTTTTGCGACGTGGCAGTCTCACGGCTGTGCCACACCCTAAAAAAGCGTCAGGGTTCGCAATGACACTCATAATGAGAATTGCTGGTGGGTGAATGATTAACTTGTGATTTCATTCTGGTTGGGATATAATCTGAGGCGTACAAGCACCCGTAGCTCAATGGATAGAGCGTCTGACTTCGAATCAGGATGTTGCGCGTTCGAGTCGCGCCGGGTGTACCTGCACATGTGGGGGCGGGCGCATACCCACCCCCACATGCAGGGGTAAGCGGGGTATGATAACTAGCCTTCAGGCTTGATTTTCATCATTTCGCTGCAGTTTCGCTGCAATTGCCTGAGCGCCAAACTCCTCCCCACTATCTCCACGATAATCTAATTCAGAAAGAAAACCATCCACTTTCTTGGCAGCATTTTCTTGAAGAGAGGAAATCTGATGTGAATACGTGTCTAGCGTTATCCTTATGCTGGTGTGACCTAATCGCTCCGACACAATTTTTGGATTTATATCCAGACGTAACCAAAGAGATGCAAATTATGTCAATTCGCGCACGTAAATGTACCACCTAATTTCACCCAAAATGTATCACCTGGGAAGACCCAAGAACTCCTTTGCAAATACACCTGATTACCTGTTTTTTTATTTAAGGAATCTTTGCCCCAGAGGGGTACTCTTCGAGTAAATAGACTTGTCCAAAGCCACCTCCTTTGCTAATGATTGACGGCCTTGAGCTCGAAAGCTATCTCCAGTAGAGTAGAAGATGAAGTCATTGTTTAGATAACGCCGTCGCACGTTTCCAGGTTTCCCTTTTTGTGCTTTAGTATGCGTATATCATGCAATCTGACTTCATCTCCCCTCTTCAAACCGTGCGTGCGGTTTTCCCGCACACGGCTTTCCGATAGCTTTCGTCAATAAGCATTCACAGGTTCGTCAGTTTCAGCATTTGGACGGGTCTATTAGTCCATAATTTGCGACTAGCACGTCAAATGCTCCTTGGCGATAGAGCTTGCTTTTTCTCTGACTTTTCCGATAATAATACCTTGTCAGTTTCTTCATCAGATAGTAGCGCAGGTCACGCAGTGCCTTTTTAGGATAGCTAACTCCGCTAATTCGGAAGTAATTACTCCAGCCGCGTATGATTTTGTTCAGATCATCACTTAGTTCTTGCGGGACGGCGTTGCCCTTTCTCCTTATATATGCACACTAAACTTTTGAGAGGAGTTGTCCAAGTATTATAGGCACAGAGGGAAGCCGAGTCGGGTGTAATTTGGTTGGGTTGCCTTTTGCGCTGAAATTGTACTTTAGACCAACTATAAACTGACTATTTTCTAACTTGAGCAACTTGTCTGTTCAAATCTTGATCAATTCGTTCTCGCAAATATACTTTCATTAACGATTGATACGGAACATCCATTTTGTTTGCTATCAATTTCAACTCGTTTAACATTGTCTCTGACATACGCAGTGATATTGCTTTGTTAGCTGGTTTTAAATTCGGTAATATCACCTGTTCAGCCTGACTCCAATCCATATATTCTGTGGAATCGTGCGTTGCCCAAAATTCTCGTTCTTCATCTTCGTTCTCGAATTTAGGAATAGACTTTGGCATATTTTCTTTCTTCCTTTCGATTCATATCACGGGCGGAAATTACCCGAATCTTGTTTTTTCTTATCGTAAAAGCTATAAACAACCATCTGTTTGCATTTGTATGACCCAATACATAGTAACGTTTTTCATACTGAGAGTGTTTTGTGTCGTCAGCCAACAAAAGAGGGATATTAAAGAACACTTCTTCACATTCCAAATTGGATACTTGATGACTTATCCAATTTTTATCAATATTCC